>NZ_LOYJ01000052.1:0-25616 GCF_001526245.1 Burkholderia sp. MSMB1498 | reverse complement strand
TGACTCGGCTGACTCGGCTGACTCGGCTGACTCGGCTGACTCGGTCGGCTCGGTCGGCTCGGTCGGCTCGGTCGGCTCGGTCGGCTCGGTCGGCTCGGTCCCGGCGTAAGCGCTCCGCGCTTACGCCGTCGCCTGCCTGACCGCGTCGGCGATCGCCTCCGCGTGGCGGTTCGCGTCCGCCGCGTGCCGAGCCTCGACCATCACGCGCAGCACGGGCTCCGTGCCGGACGCACGAATCAGCACCCGTCCGCTGCCCGCGAGCGCCCCTTCGGCGGAATCGATCGCGCGCCGGATCGCGTCGCTGCCCTTCCAGTCGGTGCCCGGCTTCATCCGCACGTTGATCAGCTTCTGCGGGAACAGCGTCACGCCGTCTAGCATCTGCGCGAGCGTCGTGCCGCTGCGCTTGAGCGCCGCGAGCACGAGAAGCGCCGACACGATCCCGTCGCCCGTCGAATGCCGATCGAGCGACAGAATGTGGCCGGAACCTTCGGCACCGAGCTGCCAGCCGCGCTCGCGAAGCTGCTCGAGCACATAGCGATCGCCAACCGCCGCCCGCACGAACTGCACGCCCACGTCTTTCAGTGCGACTTCGACGGCGAGATTCGTCATCAACGTTCCCACCGCCCCCTCGACTTGGCCGTTAGTTGCGATGCGGTCCTTGACCAGCACATAAAGCAGCTCGTCGCCGTTATACAGCCGGCCGGTGTGATCGACGACCAGCAGCCGGTCCGCGTCGCCGTCGAGCGCAATGCCGAGATCCGCGTGGTTCGCACGCACCGCGCGCATCAGCGCATCGGGCGCGGTTGCGCCGACGCCGTCGTTGATGTTGAAGCCGTTCGGCGCGACGCCGATCGGGATCACGTCCGCGCCGAGCTCGTGAAACACGTGCGGCGCGACCTGATACGCGGCGCCGTGCGCGCAGTCGACAACGAGCTTCATCCCGCGCAGATCGAACGCCGCCGGGAACGTGCTCTTGCAGAACTCGATGTAGCGGCCGGCCGCGTCGTCGAGACGCCGCGCCTTGCCGAGCCCGTCCGACGGCGCGCATTCGAGCGGCTTGTCGAGCCACGCTTCGATCGCGGCCTCGGTTTCGTCCGGCAGCTTGTTGCCGTCAGCCGAGAAAAACTTGATGCCGTTGTCGTGATACGGATTGTGCGACGCGCTGATCACGACGCCCGCCGACAGTCGCAGCGCGCGCGTCAGGTACGCGACGCCCGGCGTCGGCATCGGCCCCGCCAGCATCACGTCGACGCCCGCCGCCGAGAAGCCGGCCTCGAGCGCCGCTTCGAGCATGTAGCCCGACACGCGCGTGTCCTTGCCGATCAGCACCGTCGGGCGCGCGCCCGACGCCGCGCGCCCGGACGCGCTCGCGAGCACCTTGCCCGCCGCATAGCCGAGCCGCAACACGAAATCGGGCGTGATCGGCGCCTCGCCGACCTTGCCGCGAATGCCGTCCGTGCCGAAATAACGACGTCCCATGTAGAACCTTCCTCCTTGTTTCGACTTATGCTAGCCGCGCGGCATCGCGCACGGCGCTCCATACTTTCAGTGCGTCGACGGTCGCCGCGACATCGTGCACGCGCACGATCGCCGCTCCCCGCTCGACCGCGCAAACCGCCGCGGCGACGCTCGCCGCGACGCGCTCGGGCGCCGGCTTGCCGATCAGCGCGCCCAGCATGGACTTGCGCGACATGCCCGCGAGAATCGGATACGCGCGCCCGTCGGGCCGCGTCGGCGCCGTGAACGGCAAATGCGCGAGCAGCGCGTAGTTGTGTTCTATCACCGACTTGCCGAAACCGAACCCCGGATCGACGCTGATACGCCGGAAATCGATGCCCGCCCGCACCAGCGCGTCGGCCCGTTCGGCAAGAAACGCACGCACGTCGGCGACGACGTCGCGATAGTCGGGCTCGTGCACCTGCATCGTCTGCGGCTCGCCGAGCATGTGCATCACGCAAAGGCCGCACGCGCTGTCGCGCACGGCGTCGATCGCGCCCGGCTGGCGCAGGCCCCAGATGTCGTTGATCAGATCGGCTCCCGCCGCGAGCGACGCGTGCATCACGGCAGGCTTGTACGTGTCGACCGACAGCGGCACATTCATGCCGCGCAGCGCTTCGACGAGCGGAATCACACGCTCGAGCTCCTCGTCGAGCGGCACGGGCGGCGCGCCGGGCCGCGTCGACTCGCCGCCGATGTCGATGATGTCGGCGCCCTCGGCGATCATTCGCTCCGCCTGCGCGAGCGCAGCGTCACGAACGACATAGCGGCCGCCGTCGGAGAACGAATCGAGCGTGACGTTGAGAATCCCCATCACGAGGGGGCGCTCGAAGGTCAGCGTGAAGCGGCCGCATTGAAGCGGTTCGGGAACGGGAAAAGCGGAATCGGGATGGGACACGAGCTCGGGCGTCGGATCGAACGCGATGGGAAGCGATGAAATGCGTCAGGCAAGAAAGCAAAACGGGCCGGTGTGACAGCCACACCAGCCCGTGAACGAAATCCGCGATCGTTTATGCCGGCGCGGTGGCGTTGCCCGGCTTGACTTCGGCGCCGGACGAACCGCCCGACGAAGGATCGCCGGCCGGCGGCGCGCTCTTCGGCGAGCGCGGCGGACGCCCTTCCATGATGTCGTTGATCTGATCGGCGTCGATCGTTTCCCACTCCATCAGCGCAGCCGTCATCGCCTCGACCTTGTCGCGATTCTCATCGAGCAGACGGCGCGCGAGGCCGTACTGTTCGTCGAGCACGCGGCGGATTTCCGCGTCGACCTTCTGCTGCGTCGCTTCCGAAATCGTGCGCGTGAAGCCTCGGCCGAACGGGCCGCCGTCATTCTCGTCGTCGACGTAGACCATCGGCCCGAGCGCGTCGGTCATCCCGAAGCGGGCCACCATCGCGCGCGCGGTCTGCGTCGCCTTGTTGAAGTCGTCCGACGCGCCGGTGCTGACGAGGTTCAGGAACAGCTCTTCCGCCACCCGGCCGCCGAACAGGATCGCGAGGCGATCGAGCAGGTAGTCCTTCGAATACGTCTCGTTGTCATGCTCCGGCAGTTGCCACGTGACGCCCAGCGCACGGCCGCGCGGGATGATCGTGACCTTGTGGACCGGATCGGCCTTCGGCAGCAGCTTCGCGATCACCGCGTGGCCCGACTCGTGGTACGCGGTCGCACGCTTCGCTTCCTCGCGGATCACGGCCGACTTGCGCTCCGGCCCCATGAAGATCTTGTCCTTCGCGTCCTCGAAATCCTGCATCTCGACGATCCGCTTGCCGCGGCGCGCCGCGAACAGCGCGGCCTCGTTGACGAGGTTCGCGAGATCGGCACCCGAGAAGCCCGGCGTGCCGCGCGCGATGACCGCCGCGTCGACGTCGTTCGCGATCGGCACCTTGCGCAGGTGCACGCGCATGATCTGCTCGCGGCCGCGGATGTCCGGCAGGCCGACGTAGACCTGGCGGTCGAAACGGCCCGGACGCAGCAGCGCCTTGTCGAGCACGTCGGAGCGGTTGGTCGCGGCGATCACGATCACGCCCGAGTTCGCCTCGAAGCCGTCCATCTCGACGAGCATCTGGTTCAGCGTCTGCTCACGCTCGTCGTTGCCGCCGCCCATGCCGGCGCCGCGGTGACGGCCGACCGCGTCGATTTCGTCGATGAACACGATGCACGGCGCATGCTTCTTCGCCTGTTCGAACATGTCGCGCACGCGGGCCGCGCCGACGCCGACGAACATTTCGACGAAGTCCGAGCCCGAGATGCTGAAGAACGGCACCTTCGCCTCGCCCGCGATCGCGCGTGCGAGCAGCGTCTTACCGGTGCCGGGAGGCCCGACGAGCAGCACGCCGCGCGGGATGCGGCCGCCGAGCTTCTGGAATTTCTGGGGATCGCGCAGGAAATCGACGAGCTCGGACACTTCCTCCTTCGCTTCGTCGCAGCCGGCGACGTCGGAGAAGTTGACCGCGTTGTTGTTCTCGTCGATCAGCCGCGCGCGGGATTTGCCGAACGAGAAGGCCCCGCCCTTACCGCCGCCCTGCATCTGTCTCATCATGTAGAACCAGAACACGATGATGAGCAGCGTGGGACCGAGGTAGTAGAGCGCGGAGACGAGCGCGTTCGGCTCGTCGTCGGCCTTGCCGCTGACCTGCACGCCGTACTTCATCAGATCGCCGACCATCCAGATGTCGCCCGGCGACACGATCTGATATTTCTGACCATCCGCGGGAGTGACGGTGAGGTTGCGCCCCTGCACGACGACGTTCTTGATCTTGCCGTTCTTCGCGTCATCCATGAACTGCGAATAGGAGACGCCTTCCTGGACGCGGGGCTTGTCGAACTGCTTGAACACCGTAAACAGCACCAGTGCGATCACGAGCCACACTGCTGCCTTCGAAAACATATTGTTGTTCAAAGCACCACTCCTTCACTCATAGACGAGCGCCTACATTTGCCTTGCGGCGCTCCTCAGGCATTCTAATCCAGTCCGCAGCCCCTCGCCATAAGGATTCGCTACCGCGCCGATAGGCGCGCGGCACGACTGGCAAGGGCTCCGGCGCATCCTGCCGCGCCATGCCACCTTCAGCGCGGTTGCTTCAGATGCCGACCCAAAATAAACGTTTCGGACGATTTGTCGCGGGAAGCTTTTGGCTTGCGCGGCGCCACCGTTTTAAATTGGTGCTTGAATTTCTCGACAATCTGGCTGTAGCCGCTGCCGTGGAAGCACTTCACCAAAAGGGCCCCATCCGGTTTCAGATGGTTTTGCGCAAATTCGAGCGCCAGATCGCAGACATGCTCGATCCGCGCCGCATCCGCGACCGCCACGCCGGACAGGTTGGGGGCCATGTCGGAAATTACAAGGTCGACCGAGCGCCCGGCGAGGACTTCCTCCAATTGGTGCAGCACGTCCTCCTCGCGGAAGTCACCCTGGATGAAATGGACGTCGGCGATGGGCTCCATCGGCAGCATGTCGAGCGCGATGATCGTGCCGTCGATCCCGCCCTCACGCACCGCGTCGCGCCGCAAGCCCCGCGCAAGCTTGTTGCGCGCGTACTGGCTCCAGCTCCCCGGCGCGGCGCCCAGGTCGACAATCACCTGGCCCGGACGGATCAGCTTGTCCTGCTCGTCGATTTCCTTCAGCTTGTACGCGGCGCGCGCGCGATAGCCCTCCCGCTGCGCCATTTTGACGTACGGGTCGTTGATGTGGTCATGCAACCAGGATTGGTTAAAGCGGTTCTTTGCCATGCGATGGAGAGATTGCTGCCGATTGCTTCGTGAAGCCGCACTTTTGGCGGATAATACGGGACTTATTGGCGCGGCTTTCGGCCCCGACGGGCCCAAGCCGCGATTTTACGTGGTTTCGGCGCGCCGCCGCGGAAAAGCTTTGCCGCTCTTCCCGGCTCGCCCGCCGTCAATTTGATTCGAATTCCTCATTCCGATGCCCGCCCTTTCGCTTTCCCCCGCCGAGCGCTCCGCGCTGCGTTCCGAAGCCCATGCGCTCAAGCCCGTCGTGCTGATCGGCGCAGAAGGGCTTACCAATGCCGTGCTCGCCGAGATCAAAGTCCACCTCGCCGCGCACCAGCTGATCAAGATCCGCGTATTCGGCGACGAGCGCGACGAGCGCGTCGCGATCTACGACGAAATCTGCGACCGCCTGAATGCCGCGCCGATCCAGCACATCGGCAAGCTGCTCGTGATCTGGAAGCCCGAGCAGGCCGAAGAGGCGCCGCCGCGCGGCCGCCGCGGCGTGCCGAGCGCGCGCGAGGCCGCCCGCGCGGGCGCCGCGCCGTCGGCTGACGCGAAGGGCCGCGCGCCGCGCGTCGTCAAGGTGGTGAAGCAATCGCCGAACGCGCCCGCCGTCCGCCGGCCGAAGCCGGAGAAAGTGCGCGTGCTCGGCAACGAACGCGTGACCGCGGGCGGCAACGTCAAGCGCGCGAAAAAACGCCAGTCGAGCGCGAAGCGCCAGCACCAGAACGAGAAGTAATCGCCTTCGGGCTTGCCACACGGCCGGATCGCCGGCCGGGCAAGCCCGCGCTTCCAGCGCGCGCGTGCGCCGCGCCGGATGATATGCGCCGGCTATGCGCGCCGCGCGCCGCCAAGCGGGCTCGAGCCGCCGTGCCCCGGCAGCCGCCAGATCAGCCACACGCCGACGAGGCTCTCGACGAGATAAAAGAGGCTCGACACGCCATGCAGGAGCGCGAAGCGCCCCGCATACGCGGAATGGCCGACGTCGGTGCCCGCCTCGAGCGCCGCGACGCGCAGCGCGTTCATGAACGGCTGCAACGCGAAATAGCCGACCAGCACGCAGCCGAGCATCGCGGCCAGCAGCCGGCGCAGCCGGCGGTAGGAATCGTGGCCGCGCCGCACGAGCAGATTCGACAAGCCGATCAGCAGCACGCCGCACACCGCGCCGATCGTCGCCTCAATGTTGAACAGGCGCGCGGCGACGGAACCCGCCGTCGCCCGATCGAGCGTCGCGAACAGCACCGGCGCCACCGCATAGCCGATCGTCAGCAGACTGCCGACCCAGATCGTCGCCAGCAGGCGAAACAGCCGGTGCGGCGCCGCGGAACCGGACATCAGATGTACAGCACCGAGATGATTTCGTACTCGCGCACGCCGCTCGGCGCCTGAACCGCCGCGACGTCGCCTTCGGACTTGCCGATCAGCGCGCGCGCGATCGGCGAGCTGACCGAGATCAGGCCGTGATCGAGATCGGCCTCGTCGTCGCCGACGATCTGGTACTTGACGGTATTGCCCGATTCGAGATCCTCGAGCTCGACCGTCGCCGCGAACACCACACGGCCGTCGGCATCCAGCGCGGTCGGATCGATGATCTGCGCGGCCGACAGCTTCGACTCGATTTCGGCGATACGTCCCTCGATGAAGCCCTGCTTTTCTTTTGCGGCGTCGTACTCGGCATTCTCGGACAGGTCACCCTGCGCGCGCGCTTCTGCGATCGCGTTGATGACGGCCGGCCGCTCGACCGACTTCAGGCGCTGCAGTTCATCGCGCAGTTGATCTGCGCCACGCTTCGTCAACGGAATGGTGCTCATAAACGACTCAATAGCTAAAACGGCTATAAAAAAAATCACCGCGATTAAGCGCATTTCCGAAACATCGGAAACGCCGCTTAATCGCGGCACGTATTGCTTCGACAGGTAACTGGAGGCTTAGTTTAGGCGAGCGTGCAGGCCTTGTAAATCATAGACTTCCAAGTTCTTCAGATAGCGCAGGCCCTCCACTGCCGCGCGCGCGCCGGACATCGTCGTGTAATACGTGACCTTGTGCGCCTGCGCGCTCATCCGGATCGAACGCGAATCGGCGATCGCCGCGCGCGTCTCGTCGACCGTCGTGAACACGAGCGCGATCTCGCCGTTCTTGATCATGTCGACGATGTGCGGACGGCCGTCCTTCACCTTGTTCACGACCTTCACCGGCACGCCCGCCGACTCGATCGCGGCGGCCGTGCCGCGCGTCGCGACGAGCGGATAGCCGAGGTCGTGCAGCATCTTCGCGACCTCGACCGCCTTCGGCTTGTCCGCATCCATCACGGTCAGCAGCACCGTGCCCGACTCCGGCAGGCGCGAGCCCGCCGCGAGCTGCGACTTGAAAAGCGCTTCGCCGAACGTCGTGCCGACGCCCATCACTTCGCCCGTCGAACGCATCTCGGGCCCGAGCACCGGATCGACGGTCGGGAACTTGATGAACGGGAACACCGCTTCCTTCACGCTGAAGTACGGCGGCTCCACTTCCTTCGTCACGCCCTGCTGCGCGAGCTTCTGGCCGACCATCGCGCGCGCCGCGATCTTCGCGAGCGGCAGGCTCGTCGCCTTCGACACGTACGGCACCGTGCGCGATGCGCGCGGGTTCACTTCGAGCACGTAGATGATGTCCTGCTTCGAGCCGTCCGCCGAATTCGCGTCGGCGGGCACCTGCTGGATCGCGAACTGCACGTTCATCAGCCCGACCACGTTCAGCGCCTTCGCCATCGCACCCGTCTGGCGCTTCAGCTCGGCCACGGTTTCCTTCGACAGCGAGTACGGCGGCAGCGAGCATGCCGAGTCGCCCGAGTGGACGCCCGCCTGCTCGATGTGCTCCATCACGCCGCCGATGAACACGGCGTCGCCGTCGCAGATGCAGTCGACGTCGCATTCGATCGCGTCGTTCAGGAAGCGGTCGAGCAGCACCGGCGAATCGTTCGACACCTTCACCGCCTCGCGCATGTAGCGCTCGAGGTCGCGCGGCTCGTGGACGATTTCCATCGCGCGGCCGCCGAGCACGTACGACGGCCGCACGACGAGCGGATAGCCGATCTCGTCGGCGAGCGCGAGCGCTTCGCCCTCGGCGCGCGCGGTGCGGTTCGGCGGCTGGCGCAGGCCGAGATCCTGCAGCAGCTTCTGGAAGCGCTCGCGATCTTCGGCCGCGTCGATCATGTCCGGCGACGTGCCGATGATCGGCACGCCGTGCGCCTCGAGATCGAGCGCGAGCTTCAGCGGCGTCTGGCCGCCGTACTGGACGATCACGCCGACCGGCTTTTCCTTGTCGACGATCTCGAGCACGTCCTCGAGCGTGAGCGGCTCGAAGTACAGGCGATCGGACGTGTCGTAGTCGGTCGACACCGTTTCCGGATTGCAGTTGACCATGATCGTTTCATAACCGTCCTCGCGCATCGCGAGCGCCGCGTGCACGCAGCAGTAATCGAACTCGATGCCCTGGCCGATCCGGTTCGGGCCGCCGCCCAGCACCATGATCTTCTTGTTCGTGGTCGGCTGCGCCTCGCACTCTTCCTCGTAGGTCGAGTACATGTAGGCCGTCTTCGTCGCGAACTCGGCCGCGCAGGTGTCGACGCGCTTGTAGACCGGGCGCACGTTCAGCTCGAGACGGCGCTTGCGGACGTCTTGCGGCGTCGCGCCGAGCAGCTTCGCGAGGCGGCGGTCGGAGAAGCCGCCCTGCTTCAGGTAGTGCAGCTCGTTCTTCGTCAGGCTCGCGAGCGTGCGGCCGGCGAGCGCCTTCTCCTTCAGCACGATCTGCTCGATCTGCGCGAGGAACCACGGATCGATCGCCGTCTCCTCGAAGATCTGCTCGCGCGACATGCCGACGCGGAACGCGTCGCCCACGTACCAGATCCGGTCCGGACCCGGCTCGCCGATCTCGCGGATGATCTCGTCGCGGCTCGTCGTCTTCTCGTCGAGGCCGTCGACGCCGACCTCGAGGCCGCGCAGCGCCTTCTGGAACGACTCCTGGAACGTGCGGCCGATCGCCATCACCTCGCCGACCGACTTCATCTGCGTCGTCAGCCGCGAATCCGCTTCGCGGAACTTCTCGAACGCGAAGCGCGGGATCTTCGTGACGACGTAGTCGATCGTCGGCTCGAACGACGCCGGCGTCTGGCCGCCCGTGATTTCGTTCTTCAGCTCGTCGAGCGTGTAGCCGACCGCGAGCTTCGCCGCGACCTTCGCGATCGGAAAGCCCGTCGCCTTCGATGCGAGCGCCGACGAACGCGACACGCGCGGGTTCATTTCGATGACGACCATGCGGCCGTCCTTCGGATTGATCGCGAACTGCACGTTCGAGCCGCCCGTGTCGACGCCGATCTCGCGCAGCACCGCGAGCGATGCGTTGCGCAGGATCTGGTATTCCTTGTCGGTGAGCGTCTGTGCGGGCGCAACCGTGATCGAGTCGCCGGTGTGCACGCCCATCGGGTCGAGGTTCTCGATCGAGCAGACGATGATGCAGTTGTCGGCGCGGTCGCGCACGACTTCCATTTCGTATTCCTTCCAGCCGAGCAGCGACTCTTCGATCAGCAGCTCGCGCGTGGGCGACAGGTCGAGGCCGCGCTTGCAGATCTCCTCGAATTCCTCGCGGTTGTACGCGATGCCGCCGCCCGAGCCGCCGAGCGTGAACGACGGACGGATCACGGCCGGATAGCCGCTGCCGCCCGTGGCCACCGCGATGTCCGCGTGCACCTTGAGCGCCTCTTCCATCGAGTGCGCGATGCCGGACTTCGCCGAGCCGAGGCCGATTTTCGTCATCGCGTCCTTGAACTTCTGGCGGTCCTCGGCCTTGTCGATCGCCGCGGGCGACGCGCCGATCAATTCGACCGCGTACTTCTCGAGCACGCCGTGGTGATGCAGGTCGAGCGCGCAGTTGAGCGCGGTCTGGCCGCCCATCGTCGGCAGGATCGCGTCCGGGCGCTCCTTCGCGATGATGCGCTCGACGACTTCCCACGTGATCGGCTCGATGTACGTGACGTCCGCCGTGTTCGGATCGGTCATGATCGTCGCCGGATTGCTGTTGACGAGGATGACCTTGTAGCCCTCCTCACGCAACGCCTTGCATGCCTGCGCGCCCGAATAGTCGAACTCGCACGCCTGGCCGATGATGATCGGGCCGGCGCCGATGATGAGGATGCTGTTGATGTCTGTGCGTTTTGGCATGGCTCTTGGGATTCAAAAAATAATCGTTGATGCGCGAACGACGGGCGGCGCTCAGCTCATCGTCGCGAGCGCGAGCTTCACGGAAAAGCCGACGAACAGGCCGCCCACGCCGCCCGACGCGCCCGCCGCGAGCTTGCGGCGGCGGCGGAAATGATCGGCGAGACGCGCGCCCGTGAAGATCAGCGTGCTCAGATACAGGAAGCTCGCGAGCTGCGCGATCGCGCCCAGCACGACGAACGACAGCGCCGGATGCGCGTAAGTCGGATCGACGAACTGGATGAAGAACGAGATGAAGAACAGGATCGCCTTCGGATTCAGGAGGCTCACGACGAGCGCCTTGCGAAACGGCCGCTCGCCGTCGACCGCGCGCTGCACGTCGGCACCGGCGTCGGCGTCGGCGGGCCGGGCGAGCTTGCGCCACGCGCCGCGCAGCATGCCGGCGCCGATGTACAGCAGGTACGCGGCGCCGCCGTACTTGACGACCGAGAACAGCAGCGGGTTCGCCTTCAGCAGCGACGCGACGCCCGCGGCCGACAGCACCATCAGCACGGCGTCGCCGAGAAACACGCCGCACGCGGCGCGGTAGCCGGTTTTCACGCCGCGCTGCGCGGCGAGCGACAGCACGTACATCGAGTTCGGCCCCGGCAGCAGAATGATGAACACTACTCCGAACACGTAGGTCCAGAGATCCGTGATACCGAGTGCGTGGCCGAACATGATGCGAGACTCCGTGATCGATGCGATGGGCTCAGGCGCTGCGCGTCTTCGCCGCGTCCATCAGCGCGGTGAAGCGGTCAAACAGATAGCCGATGTCATGCGGGCCGGGCGACGCTTCCGGGTGGCCCTGAAAGCAGAACGCGGGCTTGTCGGTCAGCTCGAAGCCCTGCAGCGTGCCGTCGAACAGCGACACGTGCGTCGCGCGCGCGTTCGCGGGCAGCGAATCGGCGTCGACCGCGAAGCCGTGGTTCTGCGACGTGATCACGACGCGGCCGTTCCCGAGATCCTTCACCGGATGGTTCGCGCCGTGGTGGCCCGTCTTCATCTTGAGCGTCTTCGCGCCGACCGCGAGGCCCATGATCTGGTGGCCGAGGCAGATGCCGAAGGTCGGCACGCCGCGCTCGATGAATTCCTTCGTCGCGGCGATCGCGTAATCGCACGGCTGCGGATCGCCGGGGCCGTTCGACAGGAAAATGCCGTCCGGGTTGAGCGCGAGCGCATCGGCCGCGCTCGCCTGCGCGGGCAGCACCGTCACGTGGCAGCCGCGCTCGGCAAGCATGCGCAGGATGTTGTACTTCACGCCGAAGTCGTACGCGACGACGCGGTAGCGCGGCGTCTCCTGCATCCCGTAGCCGCTGCCGAGGCGCCATTCGGTCTGCTTCCATTCGAACGGCTTCGCCGTCGACACGACCTTCGCGAGATCCATGCCGGCCAGGCCCGGGAACGAGCGCGCGAGCGCGATCGCCTTCGCCTCGTCGTCGGAGCCCGTCAGGATGCAGCCGTTCTGCGCGCCCTTGTCGCGCAGGATGCGGGTCAGCTTGCGGGTGTCGATGCCCGCGATCGCGACGACACCCTCGTCGCGCAGGTAATCGCCGAGCGTGCGCTCCATCCGGAAGTTCGACGCGAGCGCGGGCAGATCGCGCACGATGAGGCCGGCGGCATGGACTTTCGTCGCCTCGACGTCCTCGGCGTTCACGCCGACGTTGCCGATGTGCGGATAGGTCAGCGTGACGATCTGGCGTGCATAGCTCGGATCAGTGAGGATTTCCTGATAGCCGGTGATCGCGGTGTTGAACACGACTTCGCCGATCGTATGGCCGGCCGCGCCGATCGAATAACCACGAAAGACCGTGCCGTCGGCGAGTGCGAGCAATGCGGGAGAAAAAGACGGCAACACGGGGGGCTCCTTGGGGGACACCCTTGCCGCCGACCTGTCTATCCTGCCGCGCGCTCGCGGGCCGCGTGACGCATCACGGCGCGCGTGGGCGCTTGCGCGCGCGGGCTTGCGGTCGAGCGCGAAACGGCGCGCGCGGGCGCGGGTTTCGCGGCATCGCCTGCGTCAAGCGGCGTGCGGCGGACGAACGGGATGAAGGAGGTAGGCGCTAGGGTGCGAGGTTGATTAGCACAAACTTTCAAATTATAGCGTGAAATTGGCCTTATCTTCAATCGATCGGCGCATTTCGTGCGGGCTCGCGCCCGCCGGGGCGGCTGTGCGCCGAAACCACGGCCGCGCCGACATCGGCCGCAACGCCGCCGATTCCGGCCATCGGCCGCGCACCGCCGCGGCGCGCACGCGGCATGCCTTCACACGGACCGCCGGAATTCGTTCGGCGGCACCCCTTTCCAGCGCCGGAACGCGCGCGCGAACGCGGACGGCTCCGAATAGCCGAGCCGCTCCGACACTTCCGCGACGGTGAGCGTCGTGGTCACGAGCAATTCCTCGGCGAGCGTTTCGCGAACCTCGTCGACAACCGCCTCGTAATCCGTCCCCTCGTCCGCGAGCCGCCGCCGCAACGTGCGCACGCTCACGCCGAACTCGGCCGCGAGCACGTCCATCGTCGGGCCGCGCGCCGGATCGCCCGCGAGACGCCAGCGCACGCGCCCCGCCCATCCCTCGCGTCGACGACGCCGCTCGAGCACGCGCCGGCATTCATCTTCACATTGCCGCCGCGTCAGCGCGTTGCGCTGCGGCAGCTTCAGATTCAGACAACGCGCGTCGACCGACAACGCGTTTTCCGCCGCGCCAAACTCGGGCGACACGCCGAACAGCGCCCGGAAGCGGTCCGCGTACGGCGGCGCCTCCATCTTGAGCGCAAGCCGCTTGACCGGCAAGTTCGTCGCATCGAGATCGAATTGCAGCGTGATCAGCGCGGCCGCCGTGATTTCGACCAGCACGTCGCGCACGTCGCCGGGCAGGTCGCGATCGCCGATCACGAGTGTCGCATCCTCGCCGCGCACGGTCGGCCGGATGTCGCAGAAGGTCGACGTCAATTGAAGGTAGCGCAAGCCGACCGACACGGCTTCGCCGAACGTCGCGCTGCTCATGAGCGCGAACCCCCAGACGCCGTAGGCGGTCGCGTGATAGCGCCGGCCGATCTCGATGCCGAGCGGAAAGTCCGGCCCCAGCAGCCGCATCAGATTGCGGATGATGCACAGTTCCTGCGTGGCGGCGACTGCGGCGTCCAGCTTGTCGAGCAGATCGAAGGGGATGCCGCTGCCGCCCAGGCACCGGTCGACGGCCATCCCCTGCTCGACTCCCACGTCGACGAGCACGCGCGTCGTCCCGACAGGCCGGACGAAATCCCAGTGGGCGAGCTTGACGGTCAAGATGGCCTCAAATGTTCGGAATGCGCCCAATATGCCATTGCACAATGTAACGCTCAATGCGATCTTTCCCGCACGCCCAATCACCGGCGATCGCCGCTCGCCGGCCACGGTCGCGAGGCCGAGTACGCGGCCATTGCATCGGCGACATATTCGACGACTGCGAAGCCGCTGGCGCTTCGCCACACACGCGCACCCAACGCCGTGCTCGCGCGACAAACAGGAGACGACATGAGCAACCCCGTCGCCCCGCCCCCGGGCACCACCCCCGCCCTGCCGCTCATCGACAGCAAACATCGCCACCGCGGCTGGCGAGGATTGCGCGGCTATCTGTTCACCAAAGTCGCCACGCAGATTCTGCGGCCGGTCGAACCATCCGTGCAGCACGGACTGCCCGTGCCGATGACCTTCGCGCCGGACGGCGGCGCACGCCGATTCGGCCTCGTGCATTACGGGATCATGATTCCGGACCTGCCCGCGCCGCATCAATTCATGGCCACCGCGATCATCCTCGGCAGCGCCGGCATGCGCGTGTTCGACACCGACTTCGCGGCCGCGCCGGGCGACGGCCCGCTGCAAACCGCGACGCTCGTGCACGGCACGGCGGCCGCCGTCGATCGCCATTTCACGCACTACTCGATACCGCGTGACACCGAGTGGCACGCCGACGGCAGCCTGCTGCGCCTCGGCGGCGACCTGGAACTGAGCGGCCGCTACCCGGAGTTCCGGCTCAAAAGCCGCCGCGACGGCTTCGCGGTCGATCTGGCGCTCACCGCGACAGGCGACGTTACATGGTTCGCGAAAGGCCGCTTCTACGAACACATCGCGCTCGTCACCCGCTATCGGGGCACGATCGAGCACGGCGGCACAGCGATCACCGTATCGGGCCTCTGCACCTACGAATACGCGCGCGGCACGTCGCCGTACCTGCTCTACAACCGCTTCCTCCCGAAAGCCGCGAAGCTGCCGTGGAACGTGTTCAGCTATCAGGTGATCGACCTCGACGCCGACACGCAGTTGCTGCTCGCGCACATTCAGGTCGACGGCCATTCGGCGCTGACGAGCGCGTATCTGCGCGTCGTCGGCCAATGCGCACACCGGCTCGACGCCGATGTCCATTTCCGCGTGCTGAGCGCGCAGGCGCGGCCGGCCGTCGCGCCGGACGGCAACGAGATGAGACTGCCCGAGACGTTCACGTGGCGCGTGCGCGACCGGCATGGCCGCAATCTGTTCGCCATCGACGCGACGGTCGACACGCCGATGCTGTTCGGCATCGGCACCGGCTATGTCGGCGGCTATCGATGGGAAGGCGAGCGCGACGGCCGCCCTGCGGGCGGGCGCGGGTACATCGAGTACGTCGATCGGCGCAGTTGAAGCGCTCCGCGCGCCGGCGACGGTGCGCGACCGCCCGCGGCATCGCATTCGCCAATGCGGTATGTCACGCGGCGAACCACGCCGGCAATGGCAACGCGTAGCGCGGTCCATGCCCACTGCTTGGCCCGCAGCAGGCGGCACGCGCATCAGCCCGCGTGCCGGGCCGGCTTGTCGAGCGCGCGGTCGGGCAGCACGTACCACACCGCGCTCGCGATCTGCAGCGCGACGAGCACGCTCCAGGCGCTCAGATGCGCGGCCGCCGGATAATGCCCCGCATGCGTCGGCCAATGCGACAGCATCGCGCCCACCCCGACCTGGAAGCCGAAGATCAGCACGAAGATGACGAGCGTGAGCGTCGTGTTCGCGCGGCCGATCAGATGCACGGGAAAATACTCGGCGAGCACCGCATAGCTCAGGATGCCGACGCCGCCGAACACCCCGTACGCGGCCCACAGCACGGCGGCGGGCAGCGGCGCGCGCAGCATGATCGCGACCTGGGTCGCGACGAAGAGCGCCATTCCGAAGCCGCAGAACGCGTAGAGGGACACGCCGCGCCGCTCGAGTCCGCGCGCCGCCGCGCCGAAACCGACGCAGCCCGCCATCATCGCGA
Organism: Burkholderia sp. MSMB1498; assembly: GCF_001526245.1. NCBI lineage: Bacteria > Pseudomonadati > Pseudomonadota > Betaproteobacteria > Burkholderiales > Burkholderiaceae > Burkholderia > Burkholderia sp. MSMB1498. The sequence goes on along the minus strand of NZ_LOYJ01000052.1, from coordinate 9,892 downwards.
AACCGAGCACCGACACGAGCGCGGCCGCATCGCGCGGCGCGAAGCCGCTCACGTCGCGCAGATACGCGCCGACCCACAGCGACTGCATCGCATAGAACACGCCCTGCGTGACGACCGAGAACGACGCGATCTTCCAGAAGGTGCGGTTCGTGACGATTCGCCACGTGCCGGCGAATTGCTCGGCGACACTCGTATCGTGGCGGCTCTGTCGCGCGTCGGGCGCGAACGCCCACAATGCGGCCGCCACCGCCACCGTGAACGCGCCGAGCCCCGCGCACACCGCGCGCCAACCGGCGAAGCCGAGCAGCCATTCGAGCGGCGAGCCGACCGCAACGCCGCCCAGGCCGCCCACCGCCATCACGAAGCCGTTCAGGAGCGGCAGCCGCGCGACCGGGAAGTGCTGCGCGAGCGCCTTGAACGCGCCGCCGAGGCACACCGACACGCCGACGCCGATCAAAAGACGCCCGGCCATCATCGTGCCGATGTCGTGCGCGGCGCCGAACACCCACGCGCCCGCCGCCGCGACAAGCAGCAGCACGGCGCTCACGCGGCGCGGACCGTAGCGGTCGAGCAGCACGCCGGCCGGAATCTGCGCGCAGGCGAAGCCGAGGAAATAGAGGCTCGTCAGCAGGCCGAGGTCGGCAGCGGACAAGCCGAGGTCGCGCGTGATGAGTGGCGCGAAGCCGAGATTCACGCCGCGAAACACGTATGAAACGAAATAGCCGATCGCGAACAGCGCGAACACGCGAAATTGCACAAGGGACATCACACTTCACCGGTGAAGCGGCCGGCCGGCGGACCCACGGCGCGGCGCGCACAAACGAAAACGCCGTCACCCGGGTGACGGCGTTGCGCGATGGTAGTCGATTACGCGCCGGCGGCCGGAAAGCCCCCGCCGCGCGCACGCCATTTCGTCTTACTTTTTCTTCGCCTTGTGGCTCGCGGCCTTCGCGGGCGCGGCCTTCGCGCTGCTCTTCGCGGCCTTCGCCGGCGCCTTCGACGCCACGGGCGCCGCCTTGCGGCCGCGGCTCGCCTTGCCGCCCGTATGCAGGCTCGCGCGCTCGATGTGGCCGCCCGACACCGACGTCGCGATCCGCTCCGGACCCGGCTCGGCCGGCACCGCGCGGCCGACCGGCACGTGCAGCACCATCGTCTGGCCCGGCATCACGACCGCGCGGCGCGTGCGGTTCCACGCGCGCAGCTGCGCGACCGACACGCCGTAGCGGCTCGCGAGCGCTTCCATCGACTGCTTGCGCCGCACGCGAATCAGCATCTTGCGCGTGTCCGGCACGTCCGGCTCCATCGCGAGCGCGCCGTTCTCGGCGACGTCGGCGCTGATGTCCTCGTCGTCGTCGTCGGTGCGTGGCACGACGATCGTCGAGCCGGGCTTCAGCCGCATGCCGGCCGGAATCTTGTTCACCTGCATCAGCGTGTCCGCGTCGACGCCGATCTTCTCCGCGATCGCGGCGGGCCGCGATCGCTCGGTGACGGTATATGCGGTCCACGACGACAGCTGGCCGCCGTACGACTTCAGGCCCTTCTCGAACGCCGATGCGTTGTCGAACGGCAGCAGGATCTGCGGCTGCGTCGCGCCGAGAATCACCGGCTTCGAGAACGACGGGTTGAGCGACTTGAATTCGTCGAGCGGCAGGTTCGCGAGCTTCGCGGCCACCGTCACGTCGATGTCGCGCGACGTCGTGACCGTCACGAAATACGGGTGGTTCGGGATCTCCGACAGCGCGAGGCCGAACTGCTGCGGGTTCATCACGATGTTCTTGACCGCCTGCAGCTTCGGCACGTAATTGCGCGTCTCGTTCGGCATCCGCAGGCTCTGGTAGTCGGTCGGCAAGCCGGCCGCCTGGTTGCGCGCGATCGCGCGCTGCACGTTGCCCTCGCCCCAGTTGTACGCGGCGAGCGCGAGATACCAGTCGCCGAACATGTCATGCAGGCGCGACAGGTAGTCGAGCGCGGCGCTCGTCGACGCGAGCACGTCGCGCCGCTCGTCCTGCCACATGTTGCGCTTGAGGTTGTACGTGCGCCCCGTGGCCGGCATGAACTGCCACATCCCCGCCGCCTTCGCGACGGACAGCGCCTGCGGGTTGTACGCCGATTCGATGAACGGCAGCAGCGCGAGCTCGGTCGGCATATGGCGCGACTCGAGCTCCTCGACGATGTGGTACAGATACTTCTGCGAACGCTCGGTCATCCGCTGCACGTAGTCGGGACGCTGCGCGTACCACGACGCCTGCATGTCGACGAGGTCGCTCTGCAGGTCGGGCATCTGGAAGCCGCGGCGGATGCGCGCCCAGAGATCGCTGTCGGCGGTGGTGAGATCGCCGACCGATTGCTTGTCGACGTCGACGGTTTCTTTCGCGGAGGCGGACTTGCGCAAGTAATCCGAAGCGGCTTGCGGGTCGGCGGCCGCGGGATTTTGGGCGGTCGGTCCCGTGCCCGCGCAGGCGGCGAGCGTGAGGACCAACAGCGCACTGAGGAGGAATCGCATGAAAATCTCGGCTTCCAACAGCTGGAAATTGCAGGCGATAGTACGAAAGTGCGTGCTTCGCGTCAACAAAAAGGCCGAAAAAACCTGCTAAATCGGGTATTTGGGGCCGACTCCCTAGATTCCGCTTGAGCTTGACCCGATCGCTCCCAGGGTTCAACGAAAACGGTTTTTCCACTCGCGCATCAGCGCGAACGCGGCGAGCCGGTCCGGCACCGCCTCGTGTAGCTGCGCTTCGAGCGCCGCGCGGATCGACGGGCTGTCCGCGCGCAGGAACGGGTTCACCGCACGCTCGTGCGCGATCGTCGTCGGCAGCGTCGGCTCGTTGCGCGCGCGGCGCGCGAGCGCTTCGTCGCGCCACGCGGCGAGCGCCGCGTTGTCCGGCTCGCACGCGAGCGCGAACTTGATGTTCGACAGCGTGTATTCGTGCGCGCAATGCACGCGCGTGTCGCCCGGCAGCGCCGCGAGCGCGTCGAGCGACGCGAGCATCTGCGCGGGCGTGCCCTCGAAGAGGCGGCCGCAGCCGCACGAGAACAGCGTATCGCCGCAAAAGAGGTGCGGCGCGGCATTCGCCCGCCCCGCCGGCTGGAAGTACGCGATGTGGCCCCGCGTGTGGCCCGGCACGTCGATCACGTCGAATTCGAGCTGGGGCGACCCGATGCGCACGCGCTCGCCGCCCGCGAGGCGGCGCGTGACGTGCTCGATCGCCTCGTGCGCAGGGCCGAATACCGCGACCGGCTCGCCTTCGCGCGCGGTCGCGAGCAGCTCGGCCACTCCGCCGACGTGGTCGCCGTGGTGGTGCGTGAGTAAAATAGCGGTCAGCCGCCAGCCTCGCGCGTCGAGATGACGGCGCACCGGAGCGGCTTCGCCCGGATCGACGGCGACCGCATCGCTGCCGTCCGACACGAGCCAGATGTAGTTGTCGTCGAATGCCGGCACCGGCACGTATTCCAGCTCGTTCATGGGCGCGCAACCACCGAGATATGTCTGACCGTTCGATTATAGACTGGCCCGCCTGGACCGACTCCCCGCCCGGGCGCTACGTGCTCGGCTGGGAGCAAGCGCAGCTCGACCGCACCGTGTCCGACGTGTTCGGCTTCCACGCGCTGCAGCTCGGGCTGCCGCAACTCGACGCGCTGCGCGAGAACCGCATGCCGTGCCGCGGCCTCGTGCTCGATCCGGCGAGCGGCGCGAGCGCGCCCTATCACTACCCGTGGGCGCGCGAGGCGCACAGCGCCGAGCATGCGCCCGCCGGGCGCAGCACCGTGTGGTGCGACCTGCTCGACCTGCCGTTCGAGTCGCAAAGCGTCGATCTCATCGTGATGCCGCACACGCTCGAATTCACGTCCGATCCGCACCGGCTCTTGCGCGAGGCGGAACGCGTGCTGATGCCGGAAGGCCAACTCGTGATCACCGGCTTCAATTCGCTGAGCCTCTGGGGCGCGCGGCAATCGGTCGGCAAGATGGCGAGCCGGCCGTTCGTCCCCGCGACGCGCGACCAGATCACGTTCATCCGGCTGAAGGACTGGATCAAGCTGCTCGGCTTCGATCTCGAGCGCGGCCGCTTCGGCTGCTACCGGCCGCCCCTCGCCACCGACAAGTGGCTGTCCCGCTATGCGTTCATGGAGGCCGCGGGCGACCGCTGGTGGCCGATCTTCGGCGCCGTCTACATGGTGACGGCGATCAAGCGCGTGCGCGGGATGCGACTCGTCGGTCCGATCAAGATGAAAAAGCCGGTGCTCGCGCCGGGCCTCACGCCCGCCGCCACCCCGACCACTCACCAAGAACATTCATGACGTTGCAAACCATCGACATCTATACCGACGGCGCCTGCAAGGGCAATCCGGGCCCCGGCGGCTGGGGCGCATTGCTGCGCTACGGCACGCAGGAGAAGGAGCTTTTCGGCGGCGAAGCCGGCACGACCAACAACCGGATGGAGCTCACCGCGGTGATCTCCGCGCTCGAGGCGCTCAAGCGCCCGTGCAAGGTGGTCGTCCACACCGATTCTCAGTACGTGCAGAAGGGCATCAGCGAGTGGATTCACGGCTGGAAGAAGAAAGGCTGGGTCACGGCCGCGAAGACGCCCGTGAAGAACGCGGACCTCTGGCAGAAGCTCGACGCGCTCGTCGCGCAGCACGACGTCGAATGGCGCTGGGTGAAAGGGCACGCCGGCCACCCGGAAAACGAGCGCGCGGACGCGCTCGCGAACCGCGGCGTCGAATCGCTCGAGCAGGCATGAGCCGGCTCGCGCGCCCTTGTTCGCTCCCCGACTGACCCGACATCCGTTTTTCCGACATGCGCCAGATCATTCTCGATACCGAAACCACCGGCCTCAACGCACGCGCGGGCGACCGCATCATCGAAGTCGGCTGCGTCGAGCTGCTCAATCGCCGGCTCACCGGCAACAACCTGCATTTCTACGTGAACCCCGGGCGCGACAGCGACCCGGGCGCGCTCGCGGTACACGGGCTCACGACCGAGTTCCTGAGCGACAAGCCGAAGTTCGCGGAAATCGTCGACCAGCTGCGCGACTTCGTCCGCGACGCGGAGCTCATCATCCACAACGCGCCGTTCGACGTCGGCTTTCTCGACGCCGAGTTCTCGCTGCTCGGCCTGCCGCCTTTCACCGAGCACTGCGCGGGCGTGATCGACACGCTCGTGCAGGCCAAGCAGATGTTCCCCGGCAAGCGCAACTCGCTCGACGCGCTGTGCGACCGCTTCGACATCAGCAACGCGCACCGGACGCTGCACGGCGCGCTGCTCGACTCGGAGCTGCTCGCCGAGGTGTATCTCGCGATGACCCGCGGACAGGAGAGCCTCGTCATCGACATGCTCGACGACGCCGGCGACAAGCACCGCAACGGCGACGAGCCGAGGATGGCGTTCAGCGGGCTCGACCTGCCGGTGCTCGCCGCGACCGACGAAGAGCTCGCCGAGCACGAAGCGCAGCTCGATGCGCTCGACAAATCGGTCAAGGGCGCGTGCGTGTGGCGCAAGGAAACGCCCGGCGAAGCCTGACGGCGCCTCGGCTTTTGGGCTTTTGGGCTTTTCAGCCTTTCCGCGTCCCGGCCGACGCGTGCGTGGCCGCGCCGCAGGGCGCGGTATCTGCCGCTGATCCGCGGCCGCGAGGGCGCGGCGAGCCGCACGGCGCCAGCGCCACGTTCATGTGCCACCGCGGGTCGGGCGCCGCATGCGAATCATCGGAGCCCGCATGGCCGCCGCACGCCGCCGGCCGCGCGCTCGACGATGAACCTGGCCACAATCGAATCTCGCCGCAATCGATTTGAATCGCGATCGGCCGCTCTCCGGACGGACGGCCGCCGCGCGGCACGCGGCGCGGCGGACGCCCGACTTCACGCGACGTTCGATCGACCATCAGCCGGAAATGTGCGCGGCGCGCCGTCGCGACGGCGCAATCGCCCAGGCCAACGAACGCCGCTCGGCCGAATCATGCGCACGTGCGATTAGTCGACGCTCGCCGTGCTCGGCCCCGGCCGCCGCGCGGCTCGCCGGCCGTCGGCGCGCGCCGATCATGGAGACCGCGCGCCCCGCACCGCCCGGATTTTCGCCGCCGCATCGCCCGCACCGCCCGCACCGCCCGCTGCGACGCGAACCGGCGCGCACCGCCGCATCGCCCCGGCCTCACCCGCGCGGCTGAAGCGCGATCACCGACATTCCGGCGAGCGCGAGCGCCGCGCCCGCCGCATCCCAGCGCGACAGCGGCACGCCGTCGACGATCCGCAACCAGGCGAGCGCAACCGCGATGTAGACGCCGCCGTACGCCGCGTACGTGCGCGCGGCGGCGGCCGGATGCAGCGTCAGCAGCCACGCGAAGAGCGCAAGCGACAGCGCCGCGGGCACGAGCAGCCAGGCCGGCTTGCCGGCCTTCAGCACGAGCCACGGCAGGTAGCAGCCGACGATCTCGGCGACGGCGGTCAATACGAAAAGCGCGGCGATCTTCGCGAGTGGGAGCATGTCCGGAGGCGCGCAACGCGCGGGTCGAAAACGCCGCGCAACGCCGCGGCAACGAGCGCGATCATACCCGAGCCGACGCCGGAGAAACCGGCGCCCGCGCGTCAATTTGCACGATCCTCCGCCATCGTGCTAATATGTCACTTCTTTCAACAGTCTACGTCTGCCATTTATTTCGGTCGCCCGGCCGTTCGGCGTTGCGCCGCAGTGGATCGACCGGAATTTCGCTCACAAGAAAGCACGCCTTCGGGCCGCTTTTTTCGTTTCAACGCCCTTGAAGGGTATTCAGCCGGCCGCGAGCGCCACGCGATGCGCCGGTTGGCCGACCGTCCCCGTACGGCGGCCTTTCTCACGAGTGCGAGTGCGCGACGACCATCGGGTCCGCGCCGGATCGGCTTCCTTTCGGATTAAGCGCTTCATGCGCCCTTTCACGCTCGCGACCCTCGTTCGATCGCGAGCCGCACTCTCCGGCAAACCGTGGCGAACCGCGCGCCCCCTCGCGCGATTCGGCCGCCGTCACAGGAGTTTTCGACCTTGACTGCAACATCCGCCCCGTCTTCCTCGTCAATCGCGCCCGCCGACGGCGCGTCCGCCGCCCCCCACGAGATCACCGTCGTCGACCAAGGGCTCCTGAAGCGCGCGGTCGGCGCGATGGCGCTCGGCAACGCGATGGAATGGTTCGACTTCGGCGTCTACAGCTACATCGCGGTCACGCTCGGCCAGGTGTTCTTCCCGTCGAGCAGCCCGTCCGCGCAGCTGCTCGCGACGTTCGGCACGTTCGCCGCCGCGTTCCTCGTGCGCCCGCTCGGCGGAATGGTGTTCGGGCCGCTCGGCGACCGCATCGGCCGCCAGCGCGTGCTCGCGATGACGATGATCATGATGGCGGTCGGCACGTTCGCGATCGGCCTCATCCCGAGCTACGACTCGATCGGCCTCCTCGCGCCCGCGCTGCTCCTCGTCGCGCGCCTCGTGCAGGGCTTCTCGACGGGCGGAGAATACGGCGGCGCGGCGACCTTCATCGCCGAGTTCTCGACCGACAAGCGCCGCGGCTTCATGGGCAGCTTCCTCGAGTTCGGCACGCTGATCGGCTATGTGATGGGCGCGGGCGTCGTCGCGCTGCTGACGGCGTCGATGTCGCACGACGCGCTGCTGTCGTGGGGCTGGCGCCTGCCGTTCCTGATCGCGGGCCCGCTCGGCCTGATCGGCCTCTACATCCGGATGAAGCTCGAGGAGACGCCCGCGTTCAAGCGCCAGGCCGAAGCGCGCGAAGCGCAGGACAAGGCAGTGCCGAACGCGCATTTCCGCCGGCAGCTCGTGCGTCACTGGCGCGCGCTGCTGCTGTGCGTCGGCCTCGTGCTGATCTTCAACGTGGCCGACTACATGGCGCTGTCGTATCTGCCGAGCTATCTGTCCTCGACGCTGCATTTCGACGAGGCGCACGGCCTCGTGCTGATCCTGATCGTGATGGTGCTGATGATGCCGATGACGCTCGCGACGGGCCGGCTGTCCGACGCGATCGGCCGCAAGCCGGTGATGCTCGCCGGCTGCATCGGGCTCTTCGCGCTCGCGATTCCGGCGCTGCTCCTGATCCGCACGGGCGAGACGTCGCTCGTGTTCGGCGGCCTCCTGATCCTCGGCGCGCTGCTGTCGTGCTTTACGGGCGTGATGCCGTCGGCGCTGCCCGCGCTCTTTCCGACCGAGATCCGCTACGGCGCGCTCGCGATCGGCTTCAACGTATCGGTGTCGCTGTTCGGCGGCACGACGCCGCTCGCGGCCGCGTGGCTCGTCGACGCGACGGGCGACCTGATGATGCCCGCGTATTACCTGATGGGCGCCGCCGTGATCGGCGCGATCTCGGTGCTCGCGCTGCCCGAGAGCGCGCGCCAGCCGCTCAAGGGCTCGCCGCCCGCCGTCGCGTCGCACCGCGAGGCGCATGCGCTCGCGCGAGAAATCAAGCGCCGCGAGGCGGCCGAGCGCGACGACGGCGGCTACGCGCCCGCCGCCGCGCTGCGTGCGTAAGCATCGTCGCGCGGCCGCTTAGGAGGCGCGCCCTTCGATGACGAACCGCGGAGGCGGTTTCGCGACGCCCGGGCGGCGTGGCGAGACCGCCTCTGTTTTTTTGCGCGCGGCGGCAGCCGGCTTGCCGAAATCGGCGGCGTTCCGCGCGGCGCTCGATTCCGGCTGGCCGGGCGCCATTCGGATCGGTGAGCCGCGACCGGTGACCGGTCACCGGCGACTAGTGACTGGTTATCGGTAGTCGGTTATCGGTAGTTGGTGATCCGCCATTCGCAGTCCGTAGTCCGTAGTCCGTAGTCCGTAGTCCGTAGTCCGTAGTCCGTAGTCCGTAGTCCGTAGTCCGTAGTCCGCGTTCAGGATGCCGCGTCGCGCATCAAGCATCACGCAACGTATGGGAAGCCGATTGCGCCGCGGCTCGCGCCGCTCAATCGAGCGGCGTGCTCTCGAACTCCGGCAGCGCCTCCGCGCGCGCGGACAGCGCAGCGAGCGCCGGATAGCGCGCCGGATCGATGCGCGCGAGGTCCGGGTAATCGCGCTTCATGAACGCCGTGAAGCGCCACGCGACGGCGACCGTCACGTCCGCCTGAGTGATCCGCTCGCCGACGAGCCAGCCGCCCGCGCCCGCGATGCGCGCGTCGAGCGCGCCGTATGCGCTGTCGAGCTGGCCGAGCACGCGGTCGAGCCAAGGCTGATGCTGCTTGTCGCCCGGCCGCAGGCCATGCTCGTAGACAACCTGCACCGTCTTTTCGGCCGCCGCGAGCGCAAGACCGGTGAGCTCGAGCGCTCGCACGCGCGCCGGCAGATCGTCGGGCATCAGCCGCCGCTGCGGCGCGACGAGCCGGTCGAGGTAATCGACAATCAGCGACGAATCGACGAGCATCGTGCCGTCGTCGGTGAAGAACGTCGGCGCCTTCACGAGCGGATTGATCGACTTGAACTCGTCGAACTGGCGAAACACCGATATCGAGCGGTGCTCGAACGGCAAACCGAGCAGCTTCGCCGATATCGCGACGCGCCGCACGAATGGGGAATCCAGCATGCCAATCAGCTTCATCGGTAATGCTCCGCTTGACGTGGGGAGCGTCGACTTTAGCGCGTCGCGCCCGCTTCGCCTAGGGCCTGTTTCCGCTAATAACGGGCTTGCGAACGTGCCTTTGCGCCCGCAGGGCAAGGAGCGAGGAGGCGCAATAGCGGTCGCTATTGCAACGACGAACGACGCCGCCATGCGGGCGCAAAGGCACGTTCCCGTGATCAAAAAAATCCGTCGAGGGGCTGGCCGCCAGAAGGGCCGATCGCTGCGCCATGCTCCTCGCGAATACGTCGAGTATTCGCTTCGTCGCAATCCTTGCGCTCGGCCCTTCTGGCGGCCAGCGCAAGCCCGTTATTAGCGGGAACAGGCCCTAG
>NZ_LOYJ01000051.1:0-19685 GCF_001526245.1 Burkholderia sp. MSMB1498 | reverse complement strand
GGCCGACCACCGACCACCGACCACCGACCACCGACTACCGACTACCGACTACCGACTACCGACTACCGACTACCGACTACCGACTACCGACTACCGACTACCGACCGCCACCACGAAGCTGCTGCGCAAAATCAGTCGCGAACTGCTGCTTTTATCGTTCGCCGCGCGCGGTTACCGTGATGCGCATGGAACGCGGCGCGACTCGTGCGCCGCCATGTCGGAGAATGGCGATGGGTTTGACGAGAATGCTAAGGATGGTGCTGTGGAGTTTCTTCGGCGTGCGCAAGGGGGCCGAGCATCAGGCCGATCTCGCGTCGGTGAAGCTGCCGTGGGTGCCGGTGATGGCGATCCTGCTCGCCGCGTGCTTCGGCGGCTTCCTGTTCGCGATGGCGAAGGTCGCGACCACCGTGATGCGCTGAGCGCGGCGCCGGCTCGCGAGCGGTCAGCGCCGCTTGCGCACGGACGGCCGCGCGACGAGCTCGCCGACGATGCGGATCGCATCGTCGACGCTCGCGCTCCACGGATGGCCGAAATTGATCCGCACGCAGCGCTCGAATGCATGCGCGGCGGAAAAGAGCGGGCCGGGCGCGACGCTGACGCCGCGCCCGATCGCCTCGCGATGCAGCGCCATCGCGTCGATCGCATCGGGAAACGCCAGCCACAGGAAATAGCCGCCGTCGGGCAGCGTCCAGTGCACGTCGGGCGGCAGGTGGCGCATCAGCGCCTCGTTCATCCGGCCCATCTGGCCGCGCAGCGCGCCGCGCAGCTTGCGCAGGTGCCGATCGTAGCCGCCGTGCTCGAGATAGTCGGCGATGCCGACCTGCGCGGGAGTGCTCGCGGACAGCGTCGTCATCAGCTTGAGCCGCCGCACTTTCTCGGCGAAGCGCCCGGCCGACGCCCAGCCGATCCGGTAGCCGGGCGCGAGCGTCTTCGAGAACGAGCTGCAGTGCATGACGAGCCCGTGCTTGTCGAATGCGCGCGCGGGCAGCGGATAGTCCGGCCCGTGGTGCAGCTCGCCGTAGACGTCGTCTTCGATGAGCGGCACTTCGCGCGCGGCGAGCATCTCGACGAGCGCCTTCTTCTTGTCGACCGACAGCGTGACGCCCGTCGGATTCTGGAAGTTCGTCATGAACCAGCACGCGCGCACGTCATGGCGGTCGAGCGCCGCGGCGAGCGCGTCGAGGTCGAGGCCCGTGCGCGGATCGACGGGAATCTCGACCGCGCGCAGATCGAGCCGCTCGATCGCCTGCAGCGCCGCATAGAAGCCGGGCGCCTCGACGGCGACCACGTCGCCGGGGCGCGTGACGGCCATCAGGCACAGATTGAGCGCTTCGAGCGCGCCGTCGGTCACGACGATCTCGTCGATCGGCTGCGGCACGCCGATGCCGAGGTAGCGCAGCGCGATCTGGCGGCGCAGTTGCTCGCTGCCGGGCGGCAGGTCGACGACGGTGCTCCGCGGGCTCACGAGCCGCGTCGCCTGCGCGAGCGACTTCGCGAGACGCGGCAGCGGAAACAGATGCGCAGACGCAAACGCGGAGCCGAGCGGCACGATGCCGGGATGCGTCGAGGCTTCGAGCACGGAGAACACGAGATCGCTGATGTCGACCTTGCGCGATTCGGCGGGCGCGGCGGCGCGCGCGATCCGGCCGCCCGGCGCCGGCTGGCCGTCGTTCGCGCGGGCGCTCGCCTGCGCGCCGTGCGCGACGTAGTAGCCCGAGCGTTCGCGCGCGCGGATCAAGCCCCACTGCTCGAGCAGGTAATACGCACGAAACACGGTCGACTGACTGACGCGATGCTGGGCGATCAACTGGCGCAGCGACGGCATGCGCGTGCCGGCCGCGATGTTGCCGGACCGGATGTCGCCGGCCATCGTGCGGGCGAGCGTTTCGTAACGTTTCATCGATGAAGGGCGGGTTGAGCGGCGGCGCGCCGGCGGCGGCCGATTGGCGCGGCCGGCGCCGCCGGCGCGGCCGCTCATTGTCTTATGCCGGCCGACAAAAGAAAAGTCGCTGCGTGGCGAAGGAGGAGCGGCGCGGCGCGCGCGTTGCAGCGCGCCGTCTCGAATCGAGATGCATGGCGCGCACGTTCGTACGGCACCCGGGCTTCATCAGTCGGCGAGGCAGTGGCTTCGCGAACGGCGTCGCGGTCGAGCGCGACGAGATGGATGTTCAAGAAGGACATCCTCCGGCTAGCATCGCGAGCGCGCGGCACCGGGAACATCGATCGATCCGTGATCCGCTCCGTGCAGCGGCCGCGACCGGCCGCGTTTGAGCGGCGCGTTTGAGCCTATGCGCGACGGCCAGCGCCTGCGCTTGCATTCGGCGGCATCGCGCGACGAGCGGCGGATCGAGCGGATTTCTCGCTGGGCCGCCCGGGTTTCGACGCGCCGGAGAATCGTGCGTGCCGCGCGTGGCTCGCGCGGCACGCACGCGGCCGCATTCATGCTCGTGCGGCCGCGTGCGCCGGCGCGACGTTACTTCACTTCGACGCGCCGAGGCTGCGCTGCGTCGCGCCGCGGAATCGTCAGCTTCAATACGCCATCCTGAAGATTCGCTTCGATCCTCGCCGTGTCGAAGTCCGGGCTCAGCCGGAACGTGCGTGCGAAATGCGGCTCGCGCACTTCGACGTGCTGCGCGCGCGGGCCCGCCGGCATCGGCAGTGCCGCGTGCGCGTCGATCGACAGATGGCCGTCGTGGATCTTCACTTCGAGCCCCTCTTTCGCAACGCCGGGCAGGTCGGCCCACAGCGTCACGCCGTGCTTGTCTTCGTACACGTCGACGGCCGGCGCGACCGTGATCGCGCGCGATGTTTCGCCCGCGTCACGGCGAGACGGCGCGGCGGATTGACGTTCTGCAACTGAATGGCTGGTATTCACGATCGGCTCCTTGATTCGAGGCGGGCGGGGCTCATTGAACGGTGATCGCGCGCGGCTTCGACGCTTCGCGCTTGCCGACGCTGATCAGCAGGCAGCCGTTTTCGTAACGGGCCCGGACCTTGTCGGGATCGGCGTTTTGCGGCAGCTCGACGACGCGCCGGAATGCGCCGCGAAAGCGTTCCTGCGCATAGGCGCGCGCGTCGGCGTCTGCTTGCTGGACGGGTTTGCGCTCGCCGCTGATCGTGAGCAGCCCCTTGTCGATCGACACGTCGAAGTCGGCCGCGCGCATGCCGGGCGCGAACGCGACGATCTCGATCGAATCGTCGGTCGTGCCGACGTTGAGCGGCGGGAATGCGCCGAGCCGGCTCGCGCGAAGGCTGGACGGGGAGCCGCCGAACAGATTCGCCATCTGTCGATGCAGACGATCGAACTCGTTGAAAAGATCGGCGCCGAAATAGAGATCGCTCATGGTCGTGTCCTCCTGGAACGCGGCCTGCGAACGCGAGGGCATGCGTGCCGGTCCGTTCGCGTGGCCGTGACATATCGGTCGAAACAGGCAGCGCGCGGGTGCGGCTGCGTCAGCGTCTCGAAGATAGGCGCGGCGAGCGCGATTTCAAGAGGCGCGCGGCGATCGGTGCGACGATCGATGCGCGGGGCGACGTGCGGCGTAGCGGCTCGCGTTCGACGACGTGCGGCGGACTGCGCCTGATGCCCGCGATCGGGACCGGTTTCGCGCGCGTTTGCGGCATCGAGGCCGTGTCGCATAGTCGGCGCGGAGGTTGCGGATTGCGGTGCTCGCGAAGGTCGATGTTGATGTTGATGGCGACGGCGGTGGTGGCGGTGCGGCCGAGCGACGAGGGCGACGTGGCGACGTGACGACGTGACGACGTTGCGAGGCGCCGCACTCGTGGTCGCAAGCACACGTGTCCGGGCGCTTCGTCGCGCCGGTGTCGGCGACGCAGCGGCGGGCGTTACGAAGCAAACGAGTTCGCTGTCGTGCATGCGCATCATGGATGCGTGCCGTGCCGTGCCGTGCCGTGCCGTGCCATGTCGCGTCGTGTTGCGTCCCGCCTCGCGCCGTCTCGTCCCGTCGCTTCGCGACCGCCAAGGCGAATTCGTTCGCCGACGCGCCTGCATCGCGCGCGTTTCAGTTCCATCGAACATCGAACCGGCATCGGCTCCGTCCGTCCGCGGCGCGCGCGTGACGCACGTCCGAGTAGAAGAAAAGCATGTCGGCGACGGAACGGGGCGCGCGTCGCGTTCGCCGCGTTCCCGCCGTGCGGATTCGAATCGCGATCGGCGCGCCGGACGCGCACCGTCCAGAGCGCACGAACATGGCCGGACGCTTGCCGAACGACGGCAACGTGCGACGCGCCGAAACGTGTCGCTTGCGCGCGCAACGAAGGCGAACGTTCGCGCGCCGCGCCGTATCGGGAATTCTCGCGAATGTCATTCATCGCACACAGGCCATGCGCACACAGGCCATGCGCGCGCGGCCGACACGCGTCGCCGCGCTTGCGCCGCGGAGGCCGGAGCGCGCATTCGCGTCGGTAATAACCCGCGTCGGCGCGCATCGGGCTTATGCTGGATTGCTCCAATTGCGCTCGGCGAGCGGGCCGGCGCGCGTTCGTCGCGAGCGGATCGCGCGTCGCGCCGGGCGCCCGCGGCTTGCTGCGGTGCAGCGCCGGCACGCGCATCGCGATGGTATGCTGGCCTTCACCTTGATCGTATGGCAGGTGCATGAGCAAGCTTGGCGATACAATCGTTCCCACCCCCAAAAAAAACGAACGCTCCTCGATTCTCGGAGTCGGAACGTGGAGTGCGACGCCCACGCTGCGCGCATGCGCATGCGCATGCGTCGCCACCAGCCATCGCGTAGCGCCGCTACGCCAGCCGCCGCGCGCGTCGTCGCGCGGCGCGCGCACGGAATTCTGGTTCTACAACACGGAGACATTCTCATGACCCGAAGCAACGTGGTCGCGGCGACGCGCACCATTCCGATCGACGTTCCCGACTACGTAAAGCACCGCGGCCTGATCGACTGGGTCGCGCGTATCGCGGAGCTGACCGAGCCGGATCGCGTCGTCTGGTGCGACGGATCGCAAGCGGAATACGACCGCCTCTGCGACGCGATGGTCGAGCAAGGCACGATGGTGCGCCTCAATCCGGCGAAGCGGCCGAACTCGTTTCTCGCGCTGTCCGATCCGTCCGACGTCGCGCGCGTCGAGGACCGCACGTTCATCTGCAGCGAGCATCGCGACGACGCCGGCCCGACCAATCACTGGGTCGCGCCCGCCGACATGCGCGAGACGCTCGGCGGCCTCTTTCGAGGCGCGATGCGCGGCCGCACGCTGTACGTCGTGCCGTTCTCGATGGGGCCGCTCGGCTCGCCGATCGCGCACATCGGCGTCGAGCTGTCGGACAGCCCGTACGTCGTCGTCAACATGCGGATCATGACGCGCATGGGCCGCGACGTGCTCGGCGCGCTCGGCGAAGACGGCGAATACGTGCCGTGCGTGCACAGCGTCGGGCGGCCGCTCGCCGCGGGCGAGAGCGATGTCGCATGGCCGTGCAATCCGACCAAGTACATCGTGCATTTCCCCGAGTCGCGCGAGATCTGGAGCTTCGGCTCCGGCTACGGCGGCAACGCGCTCCTCGGCAAGAAGTGCTTCGCGCTGCGCATCGCGTCGACGATGGGCCGCGACGAAGGCTGGCTCGCCGAGCACATGCTGATTCTCGGCGTGACCTCGCCCGAGGGCCGGAAGTACCACATCGCCGCGGCGTTCCCGTCCGCGTGCGGCAAGACGAACTTCGCGATGCTGATCCCGCCGAAAGGCTTCGACGGCTGGCGCGTGACGACGATCGGCGACGACATCGCATGGCTCAAGCCCGCCCGCGACGGGCGCCTCTACGCGATCAATCCG
Organism: Burkholderia sp. MSMB1498; assembly: GCF_001526245.1. Lineage (NCBI taxonomy): Bacteria > Pseudomonadati > Pseudomonadota > Betaproteobacteria > Burkholderiales > Burkholderiaceae > Burkholderia > Burkholderia sp. MSMB1498. The sequence goes on along the minus strand of NZ_LOYJ01000051.1, from coordinate 13,886 downwards.
GAGGCGGGCTATTTCGGCGTCGCGCCGGGCACGGGCGCGAAGACGAATCCGAATGCGCTCGCGACGCTCACGGAGAACGTGATCTTCACGAACGTCGCGCTGACGGAGGACGGCGATGTCTGGTGGGAGGGGCTCACCGACACGCCGCCCGCGCGGCTCACCGACTGGCAGGGCAACGCATGGACGCCGGAGATCGGCCGCGAGACGGGGCGCAAGGCCGCGCATCCGAACTCGCGCTTCACGGCGCCCGCGTCGCAGTGCCCGTCGATCGACGACGACTGGCAGAACCCGGCCGGCGTGCCGATCGACGCGTTCATCTTCGGCGGCCGCCGTTCGACGACGGTGCCGCTCGTCACCGAGGCGCGCGACTGGGTCGAGGGCGTCTACATGGCGGCGACGATGGGCTCGGAGACGACCGCGGCGGCGGCGGGGCAACAGGGCGTCGTGCGGCGCGACCCGTTCGCGATGCTGCCGTTCTGCGGCTACAACATGAGCGACTACTTCGCGCACTGGCTGTCGCTCGGCGAGACGCTCGCGGCGTCGGGCGCGGCGTTGCCGAAGATCTACTGCGTGAACTGGTTCCGCAAGGATGCGGACGGCCGCTTCGTGTGGCCGGGCTTCGGCGAGAACATGCGCGTGCTGAAGTGGATGCTCGACCGGATCGACGGCAAGGGCGCGGGCGTCGAGCATGCGTTCGGGCTCACGCCGCGCTACGAGGATCTGCATTGGGAGGGGCTCGCGTTCTCGCCCGCGCAGTACGCGCAGGTGACGTCGATGAATCCGGCCGAATGGCGCGACGAGCTCGCGCTGCACGCGGAGCTGTTCGACAAGCTGAGCGCGCGGCTGCCGGGCGCGCTCGCCGATACGAAGGCGAGGATCGAGTCGAGGCTCGGCGACTGAGCGGCGAAGCCGGGCGCGGCGCGAGCCGCGACGCGTGATGCGTGATGCGTGATAGGTGACGCGCGGCGCATCACGCGCGACGCGCGCGCCGCCGATCGATCGCGCGAAAGCGAAGAACCGCATGACGCAGCAGCGTTCGTGCGGTTTTTTGTTTCGCCGACCGCGCGCACGCGGCGGCGCGCGCGCAGCCGGCGGCAAGCGATTCGAGCGGGCGCCGCGCGCGGCCACCTTGGTTCGATGCGACAATCGTGCGCGCATTCGAACACCCAGGAGACACCGCCCATGAAGATTCAACGGATCGCCGTCGTCGGCGCCGGCGTGATCGGCGCGAGCTGGACCGCGTTTTATCTATCGAAGGGCTTCGACGTCGCCGTGACCGATCCGGCGCCCGACGCGCGCGCGCGGCTCGATGCCGCGCTCGCGAATTTTCTCGGCGAGCGCGCCGCGTCGCTCGCATCGCATCTCGCGTTCGAGCCGACGCTAGACGCCGCGCTCGACGGCGCGGATTTCGTGCAGGAAAACGGCCCCGAGCGTCTCGATTTCAAGCGCGACCTGTATCGACGGATCGACGCGTTGCTGCCCGCGCGCGTGCTCGTCGCGTCGAGCTCGTCGGGGCTCAGGATGTCTGACATTCAGAGCGCGTGCGGCGCGCATCCCGAGCGCTGTCTCGTCGCGCATCCGTTCAACCCGCCGCATCTGATTCCGCTCGTCGAGCTGGTCGGCGGCGCCGCGACGTCGGCGGACGCGATCGCGCAGGCCAAGCGCTTTTACGACGGTCTCGGCAAGGTGACGATCGTGCTCAACAAGGAGATGGCGGGCCACGTCGCGAACCGGCTCGCGGCCGCGCTCTTTCGCGAGGTGTATCACCTGGTCGGCGAAGGCGTGGTGAGCGTCGAGGACGCGGACAAGGCCGTGTCGTGGGGGCCCGGCCTGCGCTGGGCGTTGATGGGGCAGGGCCTCGTCTATCATCTCGGCGGCGGCGAGGGCGGCATCGCGCATTTCCTCGAGCATCTGTCGGGCCCGATGGCGAGCTGGTGGGACGATCTCGGCGCGCCATCGTTTTCGCCCGACGTCGATCGCAAGCTGATCGACGCGCTGCGCGAGATTCAGGGCGCGCGCTCGATGCGGGAACTCGGCGCGGAGCGCGACCGCCTGCTTGTCGACCTGATCGACGCGCGGCGCGGCAGCTTCTTGCCCTGATCGCCGCGAGCGGTCGGCCCGGCGCGTGCTTCGGCGGCGACGGGGCGCGCGTCGCGTCATGCGCGGGCGCGAGCGGTTCGCCGCGCGATCACTGCTGTTCCCGCGCCCATGCGGGATCGGCCGCCGCGAGGCGGGCGCGGTTCGCGTCGATCGTCGCCTGGCTCGGCGGATAGTCGCCGTCCGGCGTCGGGATCACGCCGTCGCGGTACGCCTGGATCAGCTCGGCGCGCACCTGCGCGCGGGTCTTGCCTTGGGCCGCGTCGGACGTCGATGCGAGCGCCGACGTCGCGGTCAGCACGGACGCCGCGACGGCGGCGGCCGCGACGAGAAAGCGTAGCGTATTCATCGAAAGCTCCAGAAAGGTGACGGGATGGAAAGCGAAGCGCCATGACTTCGCGTTCCGTCGAGTCGCATTCTGGACGGGCGCGCCTGAGCGGACGATGACCGCATCATGGCGATTTTGTCAGGCGGCGGGCGAGGCCGCTCAGGCTGCGGAGACCATGGAGGCCGTGTAGGCGGCGCAGGCCGCTCAGGCCGCGGAGGCGGTGCGCGAGGCTTGCGGCGCGACGCGCATGTCCGAATCGGCGAAGCCGTCGCGCCGCCGCCGTCGCGCGCCGGAATCGCGCCGGAATCGCGCCGCGCGATCCGCTCGCGGCCAGCGATGCCGCCGCCGCTGACCGCTTTGCTCCGTCAGAACTCGTGCGCCGCCGCGACGAGCGTCGCCTCGAGCGCGAGCGCCGGGCGCGATGCGTTCGCGGGCCGGTCGATCACGTATTCGAGATCGCCGAGCGCGGGCAGATCGGCTTCGAGCTTCGCGAGCCCGTGCGGAATCACGTAGCCGGCGAACGCGCTGATGCCGAGCCCCGCGCTCGCTGCCGCGCGCAGCACCGCGATGCTGCTGCTCGCGACGGCGATCCGGTACGGCTGGCCGATCGCGTCGAGCGTCTCGAGCACGCGCTTGCGCGACACGCTCGGCTCCGGATGCAGCGCGAGCGGCAGCACGGGCTCGCGCCCCGTGAGCGGCGAATCGGGGCCCGTGCACCAGTAGAGCGGCTCGGTGCGGATCACGCGCCCGCGCCGGCTGCCCGCGATCCGCTTCGCGAACACCAGATCGTGCCGGCCGGCGTCGAGCGCGTCGAACAGCTCGCCGGACAGGCCCGTCGCGATCTCGAGCTCCACGTCCGGGTTGCGCTGCAGGAAGCTCGCGAGCGCGGCCGTCAGGTGCGTCAGCGCGAAATCTTCCGACAAGCCGAGCCGCACCTTGCCCGACAGCGGCGGCCCGCACACCGACGCGACGGCCTCGTCCATCAGCTCGAGGATGCGCACCGCGTAGCGGAACAGGGCCTCGCCGTTGGGCGCGAGCCGCACGTTGCGGGTGTCGCGCTCGAAGAGCGGCCGGTCGAGCAGCTCTTCGAGGCGGCGGATGTGCTGGCTGACCGTCGATTGCGACAGGTTCACGCGCTCGGACGCGGCGGTGAAGCTGCCCGTCTGCGCGACGGCGACGAAACTGCGCAGCAGTTCAGGCGGTAACGGACGCATTGCTAAACCCACTGAATCGAATTCGACAACTTCATAAATGGCCGCGGGCGGCGGGACTACGATGTGCGAGGCCCGGCCGTCGCGCCGCCCGCTTTTCGGGCGCGCGGCGTCGGCGGCTGCGCCGCCGCCAGTCTACGGCAAGCCGGCGCGGCGGGCCGCCGGGTCTTCACCCCGTCGCCGATGCATTGCCATTGCCGCCCGAGAACGCGCTCGCACGACGAGCCGCCGGGCCGCGGCGCTCGCGCCGCGACGATCCATCATCAGGAATCAGGAGACACGCATGATCATCTACGGAACCGCGCTGCTCGCGTTCTGCCATCTGGCCGGGCTCTTCCTCGGCGATCTGCTGGGCGCCGTGATCGGCGCGAAGACCAACGTCGGCGGCGTCGGCATCGCGATGCTGCTCCTCATCGGCCTGAAGCTCCATCTGCATCGGCGCGGCTGGCTGCCGAAGGAGACCGAGTCCGGCGTCGCGTTCTGGGGCGCGATGTACATCCCGGTCGTCGTCGCGATGGCGGCCAACCAGAACGTCGTCGCCGCGCTGAAGGGCGGGCCCGTCGCGTTGCTGTCGGCGGTGGGCGCGGCCGCCGTGTGCGCGGTTTGCATCGCGGTGCTCGCGCGCGTCGGGCGCGACGCGACGACGCTCGCGGCGCTGCCGCGGCCCGAAGAGAACTGAGCGGGAGCCGGCCATGATCGACATGCTCGGAAGAGTCGTCGCGCACAACGGGCTCGTCGCGTCGTTCGCGCTCGTCGGCTGCATCATGCTCGCGTCGGCGGCGCTGTCGAAGAAGCTCACGCTCGGCCGCGTGCACGGCTCGGCGATCGCGATCCTGATCGGTCTCGCGCTCGCGTACGTCGGCGGCGCGTACACGGGCGGCGAGAAGGGGATCGCCGACGTGCCGCTCTTCGCGGGCGTCGGCCTGATGGGCGGCGCGATGCTGCGCGATTTCGCGATCGTCGCGACCGCGTTCGAGGTGCAGCCCGCCGAGGCGCGCAAGGCGGGGCTCATCGGGCTCGCGTCGCTGTTGCTCGGCACGGTGCTGCCGTTCGTCGTCGGCGCGAGCGTCGCGCGCGCGTTCGGCTATTCGGACGCCGTCAGCATGACGACGATCGGCGCGGGCGCCGTCACGTACATCGTCGGGCCGGTGACGGGCGCGGCGATCGGCGCGAGTTCCGACGTGATCGCGCTCAGCATCGCGACGGGCCTCGTGAAGGCGATCATCGTGATGATCGGCACGCCGTTCGCGGCGAGCTTCATGGGGCTGCGCACGCCGCGCGCGGCGATGATCTTCGGCGGGCTCGCCGGCACCGTGAGCGGCGTGAGCGCCGGGCTCGCCGCGACCGATCGGCGGCTCGTGCCGTACGGCGCGCTGATCGCGACGTTCCATACGGGCGTCGGATGCCTGCTCGGGCCGTCGCTGCTGTTCTTCGCGACGAAGGCGGCGGTGGGGGCGTGACGCCCGCGCGCGGGATCGCATGCGGCCGCGCCGGCCGATCCATCGCGCGCGCCACTGAGTCGCATCGCGCAACGTCATCAATCGCCGCGGCGGCGCGGCTTACAATGCCGCAGAACCTACCGGACGGATACGCAGGAGGCGACTCTATGACGGGATGGAACGACGCCCGCGCCGCGCGCGCCGCGCGTCTCGCGGCGGCCGCGCCGCTCGCGCAGCGCAAGCGGGTGGCCGCGCGCGACGCGACCGCGCTGCTCGAGGCGGTGCTGCGGCCGGGCGAGCGCGTCTGCATCGAGGGTGACAACCAGAAGCAGGCGGATCTGCTCGCCACGGCGCTCGCCGCCGTCGACAGCGCGAAGGTGCACGATCTGCACATGGTGCAATCGGGCGTCGTGCTGCCCGAGCATCTCGACGTGTTCGAGCGCGGGATCGCGAAGCGGCTCGACTATGCGTATTCGGGCCCGCAGTCGCAGCGAATCGCGAAGCTGCTGTTCGGCGGCAAGATCGAGCTCGGCGCGGTGCACACGTATCTCGAGCTGTTCGCGCGCTACTTCATCGATCTGACGCCGCACGTCGCGCTCGTCGCCGCGGTGAGCGCCGACGCCGACGGCAACCTGTACACCGGCCCGAACACCGAGGACACGCCGACCGTCGTCGAGGCGACCGCGTTCAAGGACGGCATCGTGATCGCGCAGGTCGAGAAGATCGTCGATCGCGTGCCGCGCGTCGACATTCCGGGCGACCGCGTGCACTTCGTCGTCGAGGCGGGGCGGCCGTTCTACGTCGAGCCGCTCTTCACGCGCGATCCGGCCGGCATCACCGAGACGCAGATCCTCACCGCGATGCTCGCGATCAAGGGCATCTACGCGCGCTACGGCGTGAAGCGGCTCAATCACGGGATCGGCTTCAACACGGCGGCGATCGAGCTCGTGCTGCCGACCTACGGCGAGCGGCTCGGGCTCAAGGGCAAGGTTTGCACGCACTGGGCGCTGAATCCGCATCCGACGCTCATCCCGGCGATCGAATCCGGCTGGGTCGAGCAGATCCACTGCTTCGGCTCCGAAGTCGGGATGGACGACTACATCCGCGCGCGCTCCGACATCTTCTTCACGGGCGTCGACGGCTCGCTGCGCTCGAATCGCGCGTTCTGCCAGACGGCGGGCCTCTACGCGTGCGACATGTTCATCGGCTCGACGCTGCAGATCGATCTCGCGGGCCATTCGTCGACGGTGACGGCCGAGCGGATCGCGGGCTTCGGCGGCGCGCCGAACATGGGCAGCGACGCGCGCGGGCGGCGTCACCCGAGCGAGCCGTGGATCAAGGCGGGCGAGGAGGCCGATCCGGCGACGCCCGCGGCGCTGCGGCGCGGGCGCAAGCTCGTCGTGCAGATCGGCGAGACGTTCGGCGAGAAGAACGCGCCGATGTTCGTCGAGAAGCTCGACGCGCTGCGCCTGGCCGACAAGCTCGCGCTCGATCTCGCGCCGGTGATGGTGTACGGCGACGACGTCACGCACGTCGTCACGGAGGAAGGGATCGCGAATCTCTTGCTGTGCCGCGACGCCGACGAGCGCGAGCACGCGATTCGCGGCGTGGCCGGCTACACGGAGATCGGCCGCGGCCGCGACCGCCGGCTCGTCGAGCGGCTGCGCGAGCGCGGCGTGATCCAGCGCCCGGAGGATCTCGGCGTCGATCCGCTCGACGCCGACCGGCGGCTTCTCGCCGCGCGGTCGATCAAGGATCTCGTGCATTGGTCGGACGGCCTGTACGCGCCGCCGTCCCGATTCCGCAATTGGTGAGGAGCGTTTCGCAATGGAACAGTTGAACTATCGCCACGCCGCGCGCGCGCGCGCGAAGGGCGACGCGGCGTGGGCGATCGTCGGCGTCGTCGCGTCGGGCAATCTCGAAGTGCTCGTCGAGCGCGTGCTGCCCGACACCGAATGCGAAGTCGACATCCGCACGGCGGCCGCGGGCTTCGGCGACGTGTGGCAGGCGGTCGTCGCCGATTTCGTCGAGCGCCGCTCGCCGGGCGGGCTGCGCCTGTCCGTGAACGACGGCGGCGCACGGCCCGACATGGTGTCGCTGCGGCTCGCGCAGGCCGTGCGCGCGATCGAAGGAGACGCGCGATGAACGCGGCGGCCACGGCAACGCATCCGAAGATCGCGCCGGCGGGGGCGAGCTGGTTCGAGGCGTCGGCGCGGCAGCGGCTCGCGGGGCTCGTCGACGCGGGCTCGTTCGAGGAATTCGTCGGCCCGCGGGCGCGGCTCGTGAGCCCGCATCTGCCGCTTTTCGGCTTGCCGCAGCAGTTCGACGACGGCATGGTCGTCGGCCGCGCGGCGCTCGGCGGGGCGCCCGTGCTGGTCGCCGCGCAGGAAGGGCGCTTCATGGGCGGCGCGTTCGGCGAGGTGCACGGCGCGAAGCTGACGGGCCTGCTGCGCGCGGCGCGCGAGCTGCGCTCCGTGCCCGTGCTGATCCTGTTCGACACGGGCGGCGTGCGGCTGCAGGAGGCGAACGCGGGCGAGATCGCGGTGTCGGAGATCGTTCGCGCGGTGATCGACGCGCGCGCGGCGGGCGTGCCCGTCGTCGGGCTCGTCGGCGGGCGCGCGGGCTGCTACGGCGGCGGCGGGATCATCGCCGCGTGCTGCTCGGCGCTCGCGGTGTCCGAGCAGGGGCGCATCGGCGTGTCCGGGCCGGAAGTGATCGAGAGCCGGCGCGGCGTCGACGAGTTCGACTCGCGCGATCGCGCGCTCGTCTGGCGGACGATGGGCGGCAAGCATCGGCGGCTCGTCGGCGGCGCGGAGCGCTTCGTCGACGACACGATCGACGCGTTTCGCGACGCCGCGATCGCGCTCGTCGCGCAGGCGTGCGCGGGCGCGGCGTTCGGCACGGCGACGCTCGAGGCCGAGCACGCGCGGCTCGCCGGGCGCATCGCGCGCTTCGGCGGCTGCGAAGACGCGCTCGACGTGTGGCGCGCGCTCGGCGCGAGCGACGCGAACGCGATTCCGTCGCTCGACGGCGCGGCGTTCGCGGCGTTGGCCGGCCGCTTGACGGAGGTGCGCGATGACGCTCGATGACGTGCTCGCTTCGCTGTTTCCGTCGGGCCACGACGTCGCGATCGACGCCGACGGGCTGCTCGCCGGGCACGGCGCGCTCGCGGGGCGCACGGTCGACGTGATCGGCGTCGCGCGGGGCGCGGCGCTCGGCGTCGACGGCGCGCTCGCGCTCGCCGAGCGCGTGCTCGCGACGATCGGGCGCGGCGGCGAGACGCCGATCCTCGTGCTCGTCGACGGCGACAGCCAGCGGATGAGCAAGCGCGACGAACTGCTCGGCCTGAACGAATGCCTCGCGCATCTCGCGAAGTGCCTGCTGCATGCGGACGCGCTCGGCCATCCGACGATCGGCTTGCTGTACGGGCATGCGGCGGCGGGCGCGTTCATCGCGACGGCGCTCGCGACCCGCACGCTCGTCGCGCTGCCGGGCGCGCAGCCGGAGGTGATGGATCTGCAGGCGATGTCGCGGGTGACGAAGCTGCCCGTCGACGTGCTGCGCGAGAAGGCGCAATCGACCGCGGTGTTCGCGCCGGGGCTCGAGAACTTCGCGAAGACGGGCGCGGTCGACGCGGTGCTCGATCCGGCGCGCTCGCTCGCCGAGCAGTTGGCCGGGATCGTCGCGCGGCCGACCGATCGCGCTGATCGGCGCGACCGCGTCGGCGCCGAGCGCGGCGGCCGGCCCGTCGCCGCCGACGTCGCGCAGCGCGTGTATGAGCTCGCCCGCGCCGGCCGCTGACGCGCCGCTCGTGCGGCACACGCTCGTGCGCGTGCGCGCCGACGCGTGGCGCGCGCTGCTCGCCGCGCGCGACGGCGCCGATGCGCTGCCGTACGTGCGCGATTGGGCCGCGCGCGGCTGGCCGCTGATCGTGCGGCGGCGCTCGCCGTGCGATGCGGGCATTCCGCTCGGGTTGCCGCTGCCGCCGTCGGCGGGCAAGCGTCGCGTCGCGCTTGCGGCCGTGCGCGAGCAGATCGACGCGGTGTACGCGCTGCCGGCGCTCGGCGACGTCGAGCATCGGGCGCCGCCCGCGTGGCGGCCGACGCTTGCCGGGTTGCGCGCGCTCGCCGACGCGCATCGAGTCGACTGCCGGGTGTTCGGCAGCCTGGCGTGGCAGACGCTGACGGGGCTGCGCTATGTGGGCGACGGGTCGGATCTCGATGTCTTGTTGATGCCGTTGCGCTCGGAGCCGTCGCTGTCGCTTTCGACGTCGCTGTCTGCGTCGATGTCGTTGTCGACGTTACCGGCACCGTCGATGTCGCCATCGTCATCGTCATCGCCATTGCCATCGCCATTGGCTTTGCCTTTGTCTTTGCAGGTATCGTCGCTGACGGCATCGGCATCGGCATCGGCATCGGCATCGGCGTCAGAACGGGAGGCTACATCGTCGTTTTCGATTTCATCGCGGCGCGACGCGATCGCGCCGTTTCTCGCGGCGCTCGCCGAGCTCGACGCCCATGCGCCGATGCGCATCGACGGCGAGCTGCTGCGTGCGGACGGCGCGGGCGTGAACTGGCGCGAGCTGCACGCGGGCGAGCGCGAAGTCGCGATGAAGACGGCGACGTGCGTCGAGCTTTGCGAGCCGGCGGCATTTCTGGACGCGTGGCGATGAAGCGGCGCGCATCCTCGGTATGGACGGCGGTGTGGTGCGGCGAGGCGCGTCGCGAGCCGGTACGCGCGCTTGACGGGGCGGGCGGGGCGGATACGCTGCTGAATGCGTCGAATGCGTCGAATGCGTCGAATGCGTCGAATGCGTCGAATGCGTCGAATGCGTCGAATGCGTCGAGCATCGCCGCGATACCGGACATGCGAATCCTCCGGCATACGCCGTCCGCGCACAACGCGCGCGATCGATCCGATGCGCGAGCCGTCGCGGAGCGTTTCGATCATTCGACACCCGAGTCGCACCGGCGAACGTCGCCGGCGGCAGCGACGATCGGCGCCCACGCGACGCGCTGTCTTCGCCTCGAAATCGACACGTGGCCGAAGCCCGGTCTCGTGAGCCACGTCGACGCGGGCAGCCACGACGACATGACGGCCGGCACCTTCTACCGCAGCGCGGCGGCGCTCGCCCGCTACTTCGCCGAGCTCGCCGCGGCGGGCGCGCACGACGCCGGCATGCCGGTGCTGCGCAGGATCGGCCTGCGCGCGGAGCACGCGATGCTCGCGGCGACGGGCGGCGTGAACACGCATCGCGGCGCGATCTTCGGGCTCGGCCTGCTTTGCGCGGCCGCGGGCCTGCGCGCGTCGGCGGAGCGCGGGCGATGCGCGGGCGCGACGCTCGGCGCGCTCGTCGCCGCGCGTTGGGGCGGCGAGATCGTCGGCGGCCCGCGCCTCGCCGGCAGCCACGGCGAACGCGCAGGGCGTCGCTACGGCGTCGGCGGCGCGCGCGCGGAGGCGGCGGGCGGCTTCGCGAGCGTGTATGCGATCGGCGTGCCGGCGCTGCGCGAAGCCGCGCGGCTCGCGCCGGGCGACGCCGAGGCGGCGCGCGTGCACGCGTGCTTCGCGCTGATCGCCGCGGTCGACGACACGAACCTCTTGCATCGCGGCGGCCGCGACGGCCTCGACTTCGCGCAGCGCACGGCGCGCGAATTTCTCGCGCGGGGCGGCGTGGGCGCCGCCGGCTGGCGCGCACGCGCGGCCGCCGCGCATCGCGCATTCGTCGCGCGCCGGCTGAGCCCGGGCGGCGCGGCGGATCTGCTCGCGATGAGCCTGTTCGCCGCCGCATTCGACGCGCCGCCGCCGCCATGACGATCGCGATTCTCTGTTCGGGGCAGGGCGGCCAGCGCGCCGGCATGTTCGAGCTGACAGCCGATGTGCCGCAAGCCGCGCCGCTTTTCGCGCATGCGGCCGCGCTCCTCGGCGCCGATCCGCGCGAGTGGGCGCGCGACGCCGGCGACGATGCGTTGCGCGAGAACTTCGCCGCGCAGCTCGTCTGCACGCTGCAGGCGCTAAGCGCGATGACGCGGCTCGACGCGCTGCTGCCGCGCCGGCGCTGCGTCGCGGGCTACAGCGTCGGCGAGGTCGCCGCATGGGGCGTCGCGGGGCTCGTCGACGCGCGCGACGCGCTCGATCTCGTCGCGGCCCGCGCGCGCGCGATGGACGCGGCGAGCGACGGCGACGCGCGCATGCTGTTCGCGCGCGGCCTGCCGCGCGACGCGATCGACGCGTTGTGCGCGGCGCACGGCGCGGCGGTCGCGATCGTCAATCCGGGCGACGCGTACGTGCTCGCCGGCCCGCGTGCGGCGCTCGACATGCTCGCCGCGCACGCGCGCGAGAAAGGCGCGGCGCGCGTCGCGCCGGTCTGCGTTCGCGTCGCGTCGCATACGCGCTGGCTCGACGCCGCGGTGCCGCGGTTTCGCGCGGCGCTCGCCGACGTGCGGATCGCGCGCGCACCCGTGCCCGGCACGCGGCTTTTGTCCGGCATCGACGGCGCGCCGGTGCTCGACGTCGCCGCCGGCGTCGACAAACTCGCGCGCCAGATCGCCGAGCCGATCGACTGGGCGGCGTGTCTCGCGGGCTGCGTTGAAGCGGGCGCGCGCGCGTTCGTCGAGCTCGGTCCGGGGCGCGCGCTCGCCGACATGGCCGCCGCCGCGTATCCCGCGCTGCCGGCGCGCAGTCTTGCCGATTTCCGCTCGTGGGACGGCGTGTGCGCATGGTTTTCCCGCGTCGATCCCGGCGCGTAGCGCGCATGGCGTGCGGGCGCGGCGATGCGTCGCCGCGCGCTTTGTCGACGAAACGGTTTGCAACGATGGGGGAGGTGGCTACAATTGCCGCCCCATGACATACCGCGTTCGTTTCGCTCCCGTCTTCTCGTCCGTTTGCGCACTGCTCTGCGCGACGTCCGCGCCCGAATTCGCGCGCGCCGCGCAGATTCCGTCGCGCGATGCCGCGCTCGGCGCGTACTTCGACGCCGATGCGAGCTCGACCGAGATCGAGGTCGAGTTGATTCGGCTCGCGCGCACGCGCGTGCTGGTCGCGGGCGGCGCGTCCGTGCCTGCGGCCGTTGCGTCGGCGCTGTGCGCGGCGCGCGGCCGCGGCGTCGACGTGCGGGTCGTGCTCGACCGGACGGGGCGCGCGACGAAGTACAGCGGCGCGGCGTTTCTCGCGAGCGCGGGCGTCAGCGTCGCGCTGAGCGAGCGCGTGTCGAACGCGCACGGGCCGTTCGTCGTCGTCGACGACGCGGTCGTGCTCGGCACCGCGAGCTTCGCGCAGAGGCGCGACGCGCGCGGGGCGGGAAACTTCAACGTTTTCTATCGCGCGCCGCAGCTCGCGCAGTCGTATGCGACGGAATTCTGGCGGCTCTACGGCCTGGCGCGCCGATAGCGGGCGACGGCGGCCGCGCGGCGGCGCGGCGCGAGAACGGCGGGGCGTCGACCGAGAACTGCGGCGCGACGCCGGGCGGCGCCGCGCCGGCGCGCGCGCTTCGATGCCCGACATCGCCGACATCGCCGACATCGCCGACATCGCCGACATCGCCGACATCGCCGACATCGCCGACATCGCCGACATCGCCGACATCGCCGACATCGCCGACATCGCCGACATCGCCGACATCGCCGACATCGCCGACATCGCCGACATCGCCGACATCGCCGACATCGCCGAGCCGGTCAGACCGGCACGACCGAAAAAGCGGACAAGGCCGGCAAGACCGCCGCAACCGGTTCCGCCTCGCGCGGCCGCGCCGCCGTCGAAGCGGAGGGCGGCTGGCGGGCAATCGCGTTCGCTTGCACAATAGCCGCTCGATAGCGAGGATGTCGATGCACGAACGACCGCAGATCACGGCCGAGACGACACGGTTTGCCGCGCTGGACGGCCGACTGTTGACGGGGACTTTCCATGCGCCGGGCACGCCGGGTGCGAGCAACGGGCGCAGCGTGCTCGTGAACGGCGCGCTCGGCGTGCCGCGCGGCTTCTACGAGCGCTACGCGCGCTTCCTGGCCGGCGACGGCTTCACCGTGCTGACCTACGACTATCGCGGCGTCGGCGATTCGCGCAAGCCGCCGGCCGAAGCCGACACGGCGACGCTGCGCGACTGGGGCGAAGCCGATCTGCCCGGCGCGCTCGACCATCTCGCCGCGCGCGCGCCGTCGCATCGGCTGCTCGCGGTGGGGCACAGCGTCGGCGGGCAGATGTTCGGCCTCGCGCACAACAACGGCCGTGCGGCGGCGCTGTTGTCGATCTGCTGCCCGAGCGGCTACTGGCGGCTATGGCCGTGGCCGCGCCGGCCGCTGCTCGCGGCGCTGTGGTTCGGCGTCGTGCCGGCGCTGGGCGGCGTGCTGTCGCATCTGCCGGCGCGGCGCCTCGGCCTGGGCGGCGGCGCCGACCTGCCGTCGGGCGTGATGCGCGAATGGGCGCGCTGGAGCCGCCATCCCGACTATCTGATCGACGGCGCGGGCCGTCCGCTGCGCGAGCATTTCCGCGATTATCGCGGCCGGATTCTCGCGTACACGGTCAGCGACGACTGGATGGCGCCGCCCGCCGCGGTGCAGGCGCTGCATCGGCTCTATTCGAGCGCGCAGATCGAGCACCGCGAGATTTCGCCGGACCGCCGGCAGCATGCGATCGGTCACTTCGGCTATTTTCGCGACGATAATCGCGCGCTGTGGCCGCTCGGCGCGGCGTGGCTGCGCGAGCAGTGAGCCGCCGGGGCGGCAGCGCGCGTGATGCCGTGCCGCAAGCGGGGAGCCACGCGCCACACGCCACACGCCACACGCCACACGCCACACGCCACACGCCACACGCCAC
>NZ_LOYJ01000050.1:0-20632 GCF_001526245.1 Burkholderia sp. MSMB1498 | reverse complement strand
CGCTTTGAACGCCGCTGAGTGCGTCCGTCGGGTTCTCTTCGTCATCTTTCGGGTTCCTTTGCCAGCATTATCGCTGGCTCAGGCCCCGGCCAAACCACTTATCCGAATGTCCGATTTTGCGCGGCCACCTCTCAGGTATTTGCCCGATGCGCGTGGCCCAATTTGATGGGAGCATTAGAGACGGTTTCAAAAAGGGCCCCTGGGGCTGTTAACTTTCGCGGCGAGCTGTTAACCTCAGGCATCGGAACAACCGAGACCGAGGAGATGGCCAAGCCGATTATCGACGACGAATTGTGGACACTGATCGAACCGCTGCTGCGGCGACCCAAGCCGCGGCGCGAGAAGAACCCAGGGCGCCTGCCGGTTTCGAATCGCGCTGCGTTGACTGGCATCCTGTTTGTCCTCAAGACCGGACTGCGCTGGCGCGACCTGCCTGCCGAGATGGGTTGCGGCTCGGGCGTGACATGTTGGCGACGGTTACGCGACTGGCAGGCCGCAGACGTATGGGATCGCTTGCACGAGCTGCTTCTTGCGAAGCTGCGAGCAGCAGACCACATCGACTTCTCTCGAGCTGCGATCGATTCATCCTCGATCCGTGCCGTTGGGGCGGGCCAAAAACTGGGCCAAACCCTACCGATCGTGCGCGACCCGGTTCCAAGCACCACATCGTCACCGACGCCAACGGCACCCCGCTCGCCGCGATCCTGACCGGCGCGAACGTCAACGACGTCACGCAGTTGCTGCCGCTGATCGACGCGATTCCGCCGATTCGTGGATTGCGTGGCCACCCATTGCAGAGACCGCGTGTGGTCTACGCCGATCGCGGTTACGACTCCGAGCGACATCGACGCGCGTTGCGCGATCGCGGTATCGAGCCCGTGATCGCCAAGCGCCGTACCGAACATGGCAGCGGCCTTGGCAAATATCGCTGGGTCGTCGAGCGCACGCATGCCTGGCTGCATCACTTCCGTCGCCTCCGTATTCGTCTCGAGCGCCGTGCTGACATTCACGGCGCGTTCCTCAAACTCGGTTGCTGCCTGATCTGCTGGAATACCCTCCGGCGCGCCCAGCAGCCTTTATGAAACCGTCTCTTAAGGAAATTCTGCACAACTCGCCTTCGCGTGTGCTTGCCATGAATCGTCGAGGCAGCGAGCATGTAGCCCATGAAACAAACTGACCTTGGACTGAACTGGTCGACGAAGCGCACGCGCAAGCGGGAATTCCTGGACGAGATGAACCGAGTGGTGCCGTGGGCCGACTTGGTGATGCTGATCGCGCCGTACGCGCCGGAAGGCAAGCGCGGTCGTCCGCCGTTCGCGGTCGAGGCGATGCTTCGCATCCACTTCCTGCAGCAATGGTTCGGCCTGTCGAACCCGGCGATGGAAGAAGCGCTGCACGACGTGCCGCTGTACCGGGAGTTCGCCGGTCTGGACAACTGGACGGTGCGGCTGCCCGACGAGAGCACCATCCTGCGATTCCGTCATCTGCTGGAGAAGCACAAGTTGGCCGCGCAGATCCTCGCGTTGGTCAACGATATTCTGCGCGACAAGGGATTGATGCTGCGCGCAGGCACGGTGGTGGACGCGACGCTGATCAGCGCGCCGAGTTCGACCAAGAACGCGTCGGGCGAACGCGACCCGGAGATGCATCAGAGCAAGAAAGGCAACCAGTGGTATTTCGGCATGAAAGCGCATATTGGTGTCGATGCCGAAAGCGGCTTGGTGCACACGGTGCGGGGCACGTCGGGCAACGTCAGCGACGTGCTCGAAGCCAACAGCTTGCTGCATGGCGACGAAACCGAGGCGTTTGGCGATGCGGGCTATCAGGGTGTGCACAAGCGTCCGGACGTCCGGGCCGGTGTGAACTGGCACGTGGCGATGAAGCCAGGCAAACGTCGCGTCCTGGACAAAAGCAAGCCGCTTGACGCGCTCATCGATCAGGTCGAGCGAATCAAGGCGGGCATCCGGGCCAAGGTCGAGCATCCGTTCCGGGTAATCAAGCGGCAGTTCGGCTACACCAAGGTTCGGTCTCGGGGGCTGAGAAAGAACACCGCGCAACTCATGACCTTGTTCGCGCTGTCCAACTTGTGGATGGCGCGCGGCAAGCTGCTGGCTGCTGGGGCATGAGCGCGTTTCTGGCTCACGCCGATACCCCACGCAGCACGCGAAGGCTGCTCGGCGCGTGCCGGCCAGCTTCGTTCCGGGCTGATAGGTTGGCGTCGTGGCGCATTCAGCTTCCTGTCAAACGACCAAGCACACTCGATTCGCGTTTGTGCAGAGCATCCTTAACTGCCCAGGGGGTGCGCGCACGTTCAGACGTAATCGCACCTCTTGATGGGCGGTGAAAATAGCGGGAGACTCGTAACCATGCCAATTAATAATAATCGGCGGCCTTCAAATGAGATTCCATATCCAATACCTCGACAAAGAACCAAGTTTCTGTCGAAAACATCAGATACGGATAGCGTCAACATTGATCTGATCGATGGCCACGATACCTTAAAGCGATTTGACTGGGCTTTCCAGCACGGTGATGCCAAGGGGGGGGCTGCTTGGGGGCAAGTTATCCTTGAAAAGTGGAACTTGGGCAAGCTTGGTTGCAAAGATGGGGTGAGTCCGGTTGTGACCGGATTTACCAGTATCCTTATGCGCCTCGATATGGCTGTGGAGCGTGGTAATCGCGAAGTAGTGGTGGCCGCTGCCAAGCTTATCGGCCAAGCATGGAGCAAGGGTGCGCTGCACGAGCCGGATGGCTGTGTCTGGAACGTCGCGCTCAAGCGTCGACCTGGTCGAGTTTCCCTTGATTGGCGGCGGTGCGGAGCGGTCATCCTCCAATGAGGTCGCCGCTTAGAAGGAGCCAGATTCTAATTGATTCAGTAGCGGCATCTTCGGGGTCGCACGCCCCCTGCCCTGAAGTACGGTTCTCGAAGTCTTAGGTCGCCACTTTGTTGGCTGTCAGTCAGTTGGCTTTCGGTCAGCAGTAGTTTTTATTCAATCTTCGCTACGTCTGCAACTTAGGTTGCAGGCGGCTCTTTTATTCGCCGATGCAACTACGTCGGCGATGTCGCTGGAATGAACGTATCCCAACTCGAAACGCCTGCGTCGGGCGACCCAGGTCTTGTGGCGCTCGTCGTAATTGCCCAATTTCACGGTATCGCAGCGAGTGCCGACCAACTGAGTCACGCCGCTGGCGCACGATCTGGTCCGCTCAGCGCCAAAGATATCGAACTGGCCGCACGCTCGCTCGGCCTCAAGACTCGCCGCGTTCGGGTGACCCGTGAGCGGCTGCCGAAAACGCCGATGCCCCTGCTTGTGCTCGACGAGAACGGACAGCATTTTATTTTGGCTGGTTGCGAAGGAGACAAAGCGCTGATTCTCGAGGCGGACGCCAGCAGCCCGAGCATCTGTACGTCGATGGAGGTCATTGCTCGCTCCGGCGGCCATGTAGTGCTTTTCGCATCACGCGCATCGCTCGCGGGCGAATTCGCGCGCTTCGACTTCTCGTGGTTCATCCCGGCCGTCGTCAAATACCGCCGGCTGCTGCTCGAAGTCTTACTGGTCTCGGCAATACTGCAGGTATTCGGACTTGTCTCTCCGCTAATGTTCCAGGTCGTGATGGACAAGGTGCTGGTCAATCGTGCGTTCAATACCTTGAACGTCGTCTGCATCGCATTGCTGGTAAGCGCTGTATTCGAGGTCTTGCTCACCGGTGTGCGTAACTATGTGCTATCGCATACTGCCAGTCGCATCGATGTCGAACTTGGTGCGCGATTGTTCCGGCATCTGCTGGCGCTGCCGCGCTCCTATTTCGGGGTGCGGCGCGTCGGCGATACTACCGCTCGCGTACGCGAGCTTGAGAATATTCGCAATTTCCTGACGAGCCAAGCGATCACCGCGGTGATCGACCTCCTGTTCTCGATTGTTTTCATCGCTGTAATGTGTATGTATAGCGTCTGGTTGACGCTTGTCGTCGTGGCCTCACTATTTGTATATGCGGCGATCTCGATCGGAATCACACCGACGTTGCGCGCTCGCCTCGATGAGAAATTCGCGCGCGGTGCGGACAATCAGTCGTTCTTGGTCGAAACTGTGTCAGGCGTCGAGACTGTCAAATCGATGGCCGTCGAGCCGCAGTTCACCCGTCGTTGGGACAATCAGCTTGCTGGCTATGTAGCAGCGAGCTTTCGCGTCAGCACACTCGGCAGCATCGGTCAGCAACTGATTCAACTGGTTAGCAAGTTCGTCACACTTGGCACGCTTTTTCTTGGCGCCAAGTTTGTAATCGATGGCAAGCTGTCGGTTGGCCAACTGATTGCGTTTAATATGATGTCGCAGCATGTCGCGGCGCCGGTGTTGCGTCTCGCGCAGCTCTGGCAGGATTTCCAGCAGGTCGGTATTTCGATGAGCCGACTCGGCGACATCCTCAACACCCGTTCCGAATTGCCGCAAAGCCGCCAAGCGTTGCCGGCGATCCGTGGCGAAATCAGCTTTCAGCATATTCGTTTCCGCTACCGGCCGGACGGCCCGACCATTCTTGACGACGTGTCACTGGAGATCGCGGCGGGAGAAGTGATTGGCATCGTCGGCCGATCCGGTTCCGGGAAGAGCACGTTGACGAAACTGCTTCAGCGTCTTTACTTACCGGAGCAGGGGCGCGTGCGTATCGACGGCATTGATCTAGCGCTTGTCGATCCCGCATGGCTGCGCCGGCAGATCGGTGTCGTGCTCCAGGAAAATATCCTCTTCAATCGATCGATCCGCGAAAACATTGCAGTGACCGATCCAGGGCTCTCGTTGGATGCCGTGATGCACGCCGCGCGTCTGGCTGGCGCGCACGACTTCATTTCCGAGTTGCCAGAAGGTTACGACACGGTCGTCGGTGAACAAGGTTCGAGTCTGTCGGGCGGGCAGCGGCAGCGGATCGCGATTGCACGGGCGCTTGTGACCAATCCGCGCATCCTGATCTTTGATGAGGCGACAAGTGCACTTGATTTCGAAACCGAGCATCTCATTCAGCGCAATATGCGGGCGATGTGTGAAGGCCGCACCGTTATTATCATCGCGCATCGACTCAGTTCGGTGCGTCACGCGAACCATATTGTCGCGATGGATAAGGGGCGTATCGTCGAATTCGGTACGCACGACGCACTGCTCGAGAAACACGGTTATTACGCACATTTGCTGTCGCTGCAGAACGCATGATCGCGTAGACCTCTCCTGATTCTTACTATGAAGTTCATTCATCATCTGCAAGCGATCGGCGATTTGCTGAGTCGGTATGCGGCGGTTATCCGTGAATCCTGGGCGATCCGCCACGAGCTTGATGGCGAGACGCGCCTCGCGCATGAGCTAGCGTTTTTGCCGGCCAATCTGGAGCTTGTGGAGACGCCGGTTCATCCGCTGCCGTTGTGGACCATGCGTGTGATCGTCGCGCTCGGGATACTCGTGGTGCTAGTCGCTTGCTTTGGCCGACTCGATATCGTTGCCACGGCGCCGGGCAAGCTGATTCCGCGCGAGCAGGTCAAGACGATCCAGCCGGCGATTACCGGCGTGGTGCGCCGCATCCTCGTTCGTGACGGGCAACGGGTCGCGGCGGGCCAGTTGCTGATGGAATTGGACGCTACGCAGGCCGCCGCAGATTCTGACAAGGCACGATTGAGTAAGATCGAAGCCGCATTGGCCGCAGCGCGCGCGCGCACGTTACTCGATGCACAGCAGCACGCCCGGGCACCCGTCGTTGCCCAGGTCGACGGCGCGACTGAAGCGCAACAACACGAAGCCCAGCATCTTACAGACGGCTTCTATCACGAGTATCGCGACAAATTGAGCAGTGCGCAGGCTGAGTTGATGAAGCGCGAAGCGGGGCTCGGCACAACCGCGCAGCAAATTGCCAAGCTGACGGCGACGGCCCCGCTCGCACGGCGTCAAGCGGACGATTACCGCTCACTCGCCGGCGATAGATACGTCGCAACGAGTGATTATCTCGACAAGGAGCAGACAGCGCTTGGCCAGGAACATGAACTCGCTGCACAGCGAAGTCATGCCCGTGAAATGGCGGCTGCCGTCGCGCAGCAGCGCGCGGAGATCGCGTCGATTACATCGCAGTTCCGGCGCCAGCAGTTGGACTCGCTCGACAAGGCGACCCAGCAACTTGCGCAGAGTCGCCACGATGAGACCAAGGCTGATACCCGGCAGAAGTTGCTTAACCTGACTGCGCCCGTGGCGGGCACCGTTCAGCAGTTGCGTGTCCATACATTGGGCGGCGTTGCGACGGCGGCGAGTCCCGTGATGAACATAGTTCCGGACGACGTGATCGAGGTGGAGGCGAATCTGGAGAACAAAGACGTCGGCTTCGTGAAAGCCGGTCAGCCGGCGATCGTCAAGATCGAGGCGTTTCCGTATACGCGCTACGGATTTCTGACGGGAACGGTCGAGTCGGTGTCGAACGACGCAGTCCAGGACCGCAAGCGCGGCCTGACTTTCGTGACGCGAATCCGATTGCCGACCAACCGGATTCGGACGAACGATACGTGGGTCAATCTGACGCCGGGGATGGCGGTGACGGCCGAAATTAAGACCGGCACGCGCAATGTTGCACGTTATTTTCTGGATTCGGTGATGCAGACGGGGCAGGAGAGCTTACGTGAGCGATAAGAAGGTGATTTCCCGGCATTTCAATTTACATGCGGTCTGGTGCGTTTGTTTGCTCGGTGCGCTTAGTCTGTCGGCTAGTTCGATATTTGCGATGGATCCGTTGTTCACTAGCCAGCCTGTTTCAGCCACGCCCGCGGCGACCGCAGTTGGCGATGGCCATGCTGGCGTATGCACGTTCGACGCGTTGCCGAGCCCGTTGCGGCTGCAGGATGCGATCGAGCGAGCGCTGTGCAATCACCCTAAAACGCGGCAAGCATGGGCGAACGTCAAGATCCAGGCGGCCGCAGTGGGCGCCGGCCGCGCCGGGTTCTTACCGACGCTTACAGGAAACTGGCAAGGGACAAGGGACAATACGACCAGCCAGATCGCCGGTTATCCGCAATACAACTCGAACTACCGAACGAATTTGCAGAACGCTAGTGTATCGCTCAGCTGGGTGCTGTATGACTTCGGCGGCCGGTTGGCCGCACTGCGCAACGCGTCGGCATTATTGGCCGCCGCGCAGGCCAATCAGCAGGCGACGCTGGAAGCAGTTTTCGCGACGGTCGCGAAAAATTATTATGCCGCGCAAGCTGCCCAAGGCGCGTTTTCTACTGCGCGAGAAGTCGAGCAAACGGCTCGTGACAGTTTACGGGCCGCTTCAGCGCGAGTCGATAAGGGTGTGGCGGCGATCAGCGACCAATTGCAGGCACAGACGTCCTATGCCGAGGCGGTGGTCAATCGCACAAAGGCCGAAGGCGAATGGCAAAGCGCGCTGGGCTTGCTTGCGTCGGATATGAAACTGTCGCCGAATGCGGCGATCACGTTACCGGATGTGGGGGACGGCGTTGCACCGGATAACGAATTCGGTGAATCCGTGGCCGAACTGATCGCGCAAGCAGAGCGTACGCACCCGAGCGTCGCGGCGGCTCAGGCGCAAATCGATGTCGCACGTGCGAAAGCCGATCAGACCCGCGCGGAGGGACTGCCTCGGCTGAGTTTAGTTGCGCAATTCAACTACAACAACCAGCCCACCAGCCTGCAACTTGGTTACCCGGTGTTGCCTGCCAGCCGTCGCGAATGGTACCTGGGCTTCCAGCTGACGATTCCAATTTTCGAAGGCTTTGCGCGCACCTATCAGGTGCGCCAGGCAAATGCGCAAATCGAATGGCAGCGCGGGGCGTTCGACGAGGCACGTCAGCAGATCGGACTCGATGTCTGGATCGGCTATCAGGCATTACAGAGCGCGACGAAGAACCTGGAACACAGTGCGACGCTACGAGAAATCGCCCTGCGTTCATACGACGCGGCGCAGCAGCGCTATCAGATGGGCGTGGGTAATATCCTGGAACTGCTGAATACGCAATCGTCGCTGGCCGAGGCGAAACTGCAGCGGATTCAGGCACTGACCGATTGGCGCTCAGCCCGGCTGCAACTGGCTGCGAAACTCGGAAAGCTCGGAATGTGGCGATTGACGAGCAGTGAGCAATCGCGAGGGCAGGGCGTTTGATTGGCATGTTAGGGCTATCCAAGATGCATGCGCCACGATGCGATTGTTAGCTAGCCGTAGCGATGTGTCCGAAGCGGCGTTGCGACTATTCGAACGTGAGCCAGGCGACGATCGACGACATGATCGCGGTTCGATCCGTCTGAACATCTACGGCCGCAGCATTAATACTCAGTTTTGATGGAATATCAAATAAATTAATATATTTGTTTTTCTATAATTTGCCATTTTTAAAGCGAACATTTAAATATTAAGGAAATAATACTTATGCGAGGCGAAAGTACAAATAACACAATCTTTTATGACAAATTCATAAATGATAAATGCCGCGAGATCCATGAGCTCCGCTGTCAATTTTTGCGTTCAGAAGGAGAAGACAATCTTTCATACCTTCGAAGATTGCTATGGGGTGGCCACCTGCCCATATTCGACGCCTGCATGGTGGCTGGGATTTCAGAGACGGAGTTTCACAAAGCGAGGAGGTGGGCAATGCTGGTCCGTGACGAGTACATTGACAGAGAAGTCCTCTCGAGTGGTGTTGGTTTGCGTCCAATGAATCCCGCAACTGATACGAAGCAGGAATCTGCCCCGCCCCTCCCGCCTAAGAGAAGACAGGCAGGCCTGAATTCGGCGGACCCCGCTATGGGGAGCGGAAACGAATCTCACTTGCCGCCTTCTGGAAATAAGGCGATAAGTAAAAAACATGTGCGATTTAATGACGTTGTCAGTGTAGCGGAGGCGTGCATTGATACGCGAGAGTGCATAATGCCATCTCGGGACGTGCGGAAGTATCGCGGCTCCGTCGACCGGTCGGCAAAGGCCAAAGGTTATGATTGGGCTGAGGGGTATGATGATCCAGCAGATGGTCCCTTCGTAGCTCCGTCCGTAGCTCGTAAGGGAAATCTACTCGTTCACGCTTCCGCTGTTCATAAAGACGTACGTCCTGCACCATCTCATTTTTTGTCTTCTGCGGAACGAGAAGTTTCACTGATTTTGACTGCCAGCCAGTAGTAGCCTGAGCCCGCCGACTGGGCCCTCGGCCGCGCCATTGGCAATAGCCGCTGCCGGATACTACCTGGGCCGGCAAAGCCGGCTGACGCTGTAGCGGTCGCGATGCTGATCGTAAGCGATCGTTCATCGACGCCCTGTTCTAGCGTAAGCGCCCAGCGAAGTCACCCCTCTGCGTAAATTGCCGTCAATCAAGGGGCGACGGGAGCCCAACGATGCGGCAGAAGCGCGGCGATGTCGTCGGCGCGATGAGTGGGTAGTCGCTCGAGCACGTCTTTCAGATAGGCGTAGGGATCGTGGCCATTGAGTTGCGCCGATCGAATCAGGCTCATGATCGCGGCGGCCCGTTTCCCGGTGCGCAGAGAACCGGCGAACAACCCATTCGCGCGCCCCGTCGCAAGCTCGCATTCATTCTGCCCATATCGGGCAAGAAGTTGAAGTCCATTATCGTTGGCATCCGCTGTATGGTCGCCGCGTCAAGGTTCGAGACGTAGAGAATCGCAGCGGCGGCCGCGTGGTGCATGTCGACGCCGGCCCTGGCGTAGTCAAGGTGGTGGCAGCTTGGATGCTCGATCGGGCCGTGTGTTCAGTCATGGAGCTCGGCGAGCCGAAGGTTACCGTGGCGGTGCTATGCGTACTGCATCGGCTGCTTGTTGATCGGCGCTTGCGAGCAAACTCGCCGGACGGTGTCACGGATCGGCGTAAAGGAGCCGGGGATGATCGGCGTAATGGCGCCAGTGGAACTGGGGGTAAAGCGCGGGTTCGAACGGTTTCAAGGTTGCGGTTTTTTGCCGTTTTTGGCAACTGTATTTTGGGGCGGATCAGGCATGGGTTTCGGTGCGCGCCGGCTGTCGCCTTCGAGCACGAGCCGGTAGGCGCCGTGGCGTAATCGATCCAGGGTCGCCGTGCCGAGGATGCGGTTGTCGGGGAACGCCGCGCCCCATTCGTCGAAGTGCAGATTCGACGTGAGGATCGTCGCCGCGCGCTCGTAACGGGCATCCACGAGATCGTGGAAGTCCTCGTCTTGTGGGGTATGCAGGGGTTTGAGCGCGAAGTCATCGACGATCAGCAGCGGCACGCGGGCGTACTGCTGGAACCGGCGTTCGTAGGTACCGGTCGCGCGCGCGGCGTTCAGCCGCTTGAACAGCTCAGTCTGCGAGATGAACAGTACGTCCCGGCCCTGTCGGGCGGCGCAGTGGCCCAGCGCCTGCGCCAGATGGCTCTTGCCCGTGCCCGTCTGCCCGGCGATCAGGATCGCGACCTTCTCGTCAAGGTAGCGGCCGGCTGCGAGATCGAAGACGTAGGCTCGGTTCAGGGCGGGCAGCAGGTCGAAGTCGAAGGACTCGAGTGTCTTGCCGATGGCGAAGCCGGCACGCGAGAGGCGGATGGCGAGCTTGCGGTTCTCGCGACGAGCAACCTCGTCGTGCAACAGCATCGCGAGGAACTCGGTGTAGGCAAGCTGCCCGTCGATAGCTTCGCGGTTGCGCGCCTCGAGCGAGTCGAGGATGCCGGACAGGCGAAGCTGCTTGAGGATGGTATTCAGTTCGGGACTCGGATTCATGGACTCAGTGGATCAGAAGGGATTGGAGGTCACGGCCGAAGCGGCCGCCGTCCTGGTAGGTGCCGCCTGGCGTCGCAGCAGGACGCGTCGTGGCCTGACCGTCCAGGCCCTTGTCGAGGATGCCCTTGACGGTGCGGTACTTCGGGCTGCTGAAGGCGAGCGCGCGTTCGCAGGCCGCTTCCAGTCGGGCATCGCCGACCTGCTCGCGCAGCCGGATGAGGCCCTGTGCGCCGCGCAGGTTGACGAGCACCGTGTCGTTGAACAACGCGAGGATCACACCG
The DNA here is from genome assembly GCF_001526245.1 of Burkholderia sp. MSMB1498. Lineage (NCBI taxonomy): Bacteria > Pseudomonadati > Pseudomonadota > Betaproteobacteria > Burkholderiales > Burkholderiaceae > Burkholderia > Burkholderia sp. MSMB1498. The sequence continues at coordinate 9,643 of NZ_LOYJ01000050.1, read as the reverse complement.
TGGCACGATGGCCCGATCTCCTTCGCGCGCGCCAGGCACCACTGTGGATCGTGTTCGAGCCATGCCTGGGCTTCGGGAGGTTGGTGGTCTCGTACCGTGTGGCGGCCACCGGCCCGTTGCCGTGGATGAGTCGCGACGAGCTGGTGCTGGTGGTACAACTGGATGACGGTGTCGGTCGCCTTCAGCCAGAGGGCCTTGCCGACCAGTGCATACGGCACCGAGTAGAGGGTCGGCCGGGATTCATGAAATTTTCGCCAAAATCACCTTAAGTCAATGATTTTAAATATGAATTTCAAATTCTGACCAGGGCCATGGGACGCGAAGTTTTTCAGATCCGTATGTGCACGGTCGTAGCCCGAGTCGAGGAAACTCCAGTACCGTCGTGAGGCTTGGTTGGCAGCGGCGCGGATATGTGGTGGCGTCGTCACCGTTGAGGCTGTAGTTTGCGTCACCGACAGGTTATTGCCGCGACGCTTCCCTGGCGTCGCAGAAAAAGCTCAGGGTATCGTCGTCTTTGATTTTGACGTGCCAATGGCCAACACAGTACTTGGCGTCGGTGAATTCCTCCCGCCAGCGATTCGAAAGCCTCTCGATCCATGCACGCCCTTCCGAGGGCATCTGCGGCGAAGCGGCCAACTGCTGCAACATCTGTAGATAACTGGAGTCACCCCAGTGGGAGGTGGCCGCAACGTGCGCGTTCCAGACGAGCACAACCAGCTTGTATATCTCACGCACCACGGCGATCGGCGTCTCTTCGGTAATGGCCTCGGATAACAGTGGCTCGCCAAAGTACAGGATCGTCTCCGATATCTTTTCGGTTTTGCCCGCGCTTGCTTTATTCATCGTTTCGTTCCGCTTGATTGATGCGCGCCCCCGAAGTTTGCGCCGGCCATACGACCATTCGAGGTCGTCGGCGAGCGCACGAATTCGTCATCCCGTATTGAGATCCAATCGGCGAGGCTTTGTGATTTTCAGGCAAGCGTGAGCTGAAGTTCCTGTCCAGGCATGCACATCTGGTATCCCATCGCTCGATAGCCACGCTGACGCTTCTCCCACATACGCAGCAGCACCGGATGGCCGCCGTCCACGTAATCGAGGACCCGCACACCGATCTTACCCGCATGCTCTCGGTGAAGTCGGCCGGCGTACTGCTGCAAGGTGCCTTTCCATGCGACCGGCATAGCCAGCACCAACGTGTCCAGCGCCGGGTGGTCGAAACCTTCCCCAACCAGCCTGCCAGTCGCGAGCACGACGCGCGGCGCATCACTGGCCAGCGCGTCAAGGGCGGTCAGTTGCGCGGCGCGCGCTTTTCTGCCGAGCCGTCCGTGCAGAACAAACAGGGACTGCACCGTACCCTCCAGCAACAGCTGCAGGCTTTCGAGATGGTCCGTCCGCTCGGTGAGCACCAACACGTGACGCCCCTGTCTGTACTGTTCACAAACGGCTGCTGCGATCATCTGTGAGCGCGGCGTGTCCTGTGCGAGATGTGCGAACACTGTCTGGATTGGCGCATCGTCCGCGACGCCCACCGCAGCAGCAAGCCTTTGCGGGAAGACCTCGAGCCGCTGCGGCGCGTTGGCTGGCGACTGCGCCACGTGCCGGATCGGCCCGCACAGCATAAACATCACCGGTTGCTGGCTGTCGCGCCGCACGGGCGTCGCGGTCAGGCCCAGCACGTAACGCGCCTGAACAGCCTTGAGTACCGCCTCGAAGGAATCCGCGGAGACGTGGTGGCATTCGTCGACGATGACCTGGCCGTAACACCGCAGCAACTCTCCGCGAGTACCATTGGGGGCCACCGATTGCAGCATCGCGACATCGATCTTGCCTGTCGCCTTCGACTTGCCGCCGCCGATCGTACCGATCTCCTTTGGATCGAGCCCGAGAAACGACTGCAGGCGTTCGCGCCACTGATCAAGCAGCTCCCGGCGATGCACAAGCACGAGCGTGTTGATGCCGCGCCGGGCAATCATCGCGGCCGCCGTCACGGTTTTTCCAAATGCTGTCGGCGCATGCAGGATGCCGATGTCGTGCTGCAGCAGATCGGTCACAGCCGTCTGCTGGTCATCGCGGAGCGTACCGACAAAAGATGCGACGAGCGGCTCGCCCGTACAACGCTCATCACGGATGTCGGAGGCGATGTTGTTGTCGCGCAGCAGCGTCACGACGTCGTCGAGACAGCCGCGCGGCAACGCTATATGGCGCGGGCAATTTTCGGCCCGGCCAATGATGCGAGGCTTGTCCCACACGCTGAAACCACGTGCCTGGACTCGGTAGAACTCCGGATTCTGGAAGGCTGCCAACCGGATGAGACGATTGAGCAGCGCCTGGGGAAGCTGTTCCTTCTCGAAATAGAGTTGGTTCGCGAGCGTCAACGTGAGCGATGTCGGCATTGGTCCGGCCAATCGTTTCGGCAGCGCAGGCGGTGGCTTCCACGGCTCGACCTGATCCTCTTCGGCGATGAACGCGACATCGAGCGGATGGGCACCGCCCGTGGCACGGAAAATCACGCCCTCGATGTCGCGCCCGTCCATCATCCGAACCGCTGCCAGATACGCCCACTGGTCAGCATAGGGTTCGAAGCGCTCGTCAACAAACACGCTGTATCCGCGCTCGCGTGGTTGCTTCTGTAGTGGCAGTGCGATCAGGTTGCCGAAGCCGCCTTTGGGGAGCACGTCCTGGTTCGGAAAGAGCCGGTCGTAGGACGACAACTCAAGCTGCCGGGTCCGTGCGCAGGTGTGGCTGATGATGGCCGCCCCCATCCGTCGTGCCTCGCGCGCGGTGACGGCCGACGAGAAGAATATCCACGCGTGCGCGCCGTTGCCCGAGCGAGAGATTTCCAGCGCAACGGGCACGCCCAGCTCTTCACACGACTGCCGGAAAGCCATCGCATCTTCACGCCAGCCTTCCTCGTCGAAATCAACGGCGAGCAGATAACAGGTGCTATCCGGCATCAGTGGATAGAGGCCCACCGTATGATCGCCGGCCAAATGCGCGTAGATGACCTGATCGTCAAGTGGCAACAGCAGTCGATGCCCACAGTCCGCGCAGCGGATGCGAGGCTTGTCGCAAATGCCTGTTCGCCATTCATTGGCGCAGGCCGGTGCGTAACCGGACTTCCCAGAGTTCCGGCTCTCCCAGCGAAGCGGATAGACATCCGTACGACCGCGAAAAAGACGCCGGAAAATCTGTATCTTGTGCTCGGGCGAAAGTACCTGGCCGCCCATGTTTCGGACTGCTGGAGAAGACTCGATCCGGGTCATCTGTACGAATTTGTCCCGCACCGTCAAAGCCGGTGGTATCAGGGCGGTGAGCCGGGTGTTTTCGGCCTGCAGACGGGTGAGTTCCGCGAGCAGTTCTTCGCGCGTGAAATTTTCCCAACTCACATGTGACGGCTTGCCTTCGCTCATCGCGTCATCTCTATTTCCGGGCAGCAAAAGCCTGATCGAACTGCCGAGCTCGCTGCACTTCGTCGCTGTGCAGATAGGTTGACGTCGTCGAGATCGACGCGTGGCGCAGGTTGTCGCGCACCATGATCAGCTCGGCGCCACGCGCCAGCGCATGCGATGCATGCGTGTGCCTCATCCAGTGCGGGCTCGCGCGGTGCAGTTTCTCCGCCGTCGCGGGCCTCTCTTCCTGAATCGCGTCGGCCGCCAACACGAAGAACCGTCTCAGCACGCGCCACAGCCGTGTGCTTTCGATGCCCGCGCCGTCCTCCTCGAGGCTTGCGACGAGCGGCGTCGCCGGGTTCCAGCGCACCGGCGTGACCGGCAGGCCTCGCTGTACGAGATACTGGTCGAGCGCCGTTCGCGCCAGTGCCGGCAACGTCACCTTCCCGCGCTTGCCGCCCTTGCCGATCACGTGCAGCCAGTGATCGCCGTGTTCGTCCCGGCGGATGTCCGCGAGCGTCGCGCCGACCAGCTCGCTCGCGCGTAGGCCAGTTGCGTACCCGAAGTCCAGCAGGAAGCGCAGGCGCTGAGCGGCCGGCACGCTCCAACCGTAGGACCACTCGAGGCCGTCGGCAAGCGCGCGGATCAGCAACCACTCGCCCTCGGAGAAACCGCGCGATACGTCTAATCCGGAGCGTGGCGCATGGTTCTTGACCTTCACGCCGGCGAACGGATTCGCGAGTACGTAGCGCTGCTCGATCAGCCAGCGGAACAGCGCCGAGAGGACGTTTAGTGCGTATGCTGCGGATCGGGCAGAAAGCGCGCCGGTGAACGGCCGCCATTCGGCACTGTGTCGCGGCCGAGACGGCCCGATCCACCGCTCGCGCGGCTTGGGCCGACGCAGGAATACCCGGTACGCGATCGCGTCGTCGGTGGTGAGCGACGACAGCGCGCGGCCGCGCTCGATGATCGCCCACAAAATCAGGCGCTCCGCTTCTTTTCGGTACGCGCGTTGCGTGGCGGCCGATTCGTGCAGCGACAGCCAGGACTGAATCGCCTCGTAGTCGTTGGACGCATTCAGCAGGCAGGCAGCCCGCGGGGCACGGAACTGTCCGTGGGAGCCGTCGACCTCGTGCGGCACGCGCAACTGCTCCCACGGCACGACGGCGCCGGCAGGCGCCGCGACAATCAAGGCCCGTGCCCGTTCGGTCAGTGCCGGGTGGGCGGCGAAGAACACCTCCACGCGGCGCGCGCCAGCGACGCCGAGCCCGTCGATCGCCGTCCACCAGCGGCGTCGGCGCGGAATCCGCACGGTCAGGTCGGCCAGCGTCCGAATGCCATGCGCCCGCAGCGCGGCCACCACGCGAGACGGCAACCATTGATCGATGGCGTCGGCGATGTGCGGCTCCGGCGCCGGCAGGCTGCGCAACGCCTCGATCGCGCGCGCGACGGTGTCGGCCGACGCGGTGGATCGCTCGATGAATGTTTCGGCTAGGTCGGCTCGGTGGCGGCTCCTCGCGAACGAGACCAGGGTGCGCCGAATGCCGCCGAGCACGCCGCGGGCGGATGCCCCGGGTGCCTTGCGCTCGCCCAGATAGCGCGCGACTGCAGAGCGAGCGTCGAGTCCGGCATACCAGGCGCGCAGCGCGGCCAGTTCGGCGTCGTCAGGGAAGTTGATGGGTTCGGTCTGACGCGTTTTCATACTTGCCAGTTTAATGTAAAAACAACTATAGACAGATAATAAGCCTTATCTCCCCATAATCGCGCATGTGCTGACATTTTCCTTTCGATTGTTGTGATCAGGCGCCCGCTGCGGCGGCAATCGGCGAGCGCTTGCCGGCCACAATGTAGTGTTGCAGCTGTTTCCAGGCATCCAGGTAGCGATGCCACGGAACGGCGGCAAGCTGCTCGTCGTGAACGACGAGAATCCGCTCGACGGTTGCCAGTTCGTGGTCGAGCAGCAGGCAGCGCTCACCTTGCTCTGCACGCGTGACGCATGCATTGAGAGCCGCCTCAGCGCGCCGGAACAGATCAAAATCCGCACCGGCCGAAGTCGCATCCCGCAGATAAAACGCGAGGTAAACCACGCGCACCAGGCAACTAACCTGATCAATGTCACCGCGGCCGCCCCGCACGGTGGCCAAGGCAAGATGGTTCTCCAGCGACAGCGCACGGACCTTTTCCGTCGGCAACGGCAACAACATTTCTCTCGTCAGGCCCGATCGTCCGGGGCGGGGCGGCAAACTTTTCCTGCTTCCCATGTTACTCACTCGTGACTCAATTTCGACACATCATGCCAGACCCAGACGATCCGCTCGAACGCGCACCGGGCCGATGAAGACCAATTTACGCAATAACTGTTGCGGACCACGCGCTGCATTTTGAAGTGCGGCTGCCGCCAGTGTCCCCGGATCTCCCAATGCGTGCTATCCGATGGGGACGACGGGGCGGGCATCGCATCGAGTACGGCCGCCCCGATGACGGGACGGTCGGACAGCATTTCGATTTGCGCCACGGCATTCGACAAGCATCGATGCCGTTTTGCCGGCTCAATCTGACCAAAATTGACGAAAGTTCGACTAGGAACAGACGCGCCGGCCCCCGAGGCAGTCGGCCATTGCGGAGTTTCACAAGGCCGCCGCTGCTGCGCGCTACAATCGTCTTCCCCGAGGCGTTGCGCTGCCGCATACCGATTTCTGTCGAGCTATCCGTTCCGACCGGAGGTCCGCTCCATGAACCCAAACGAACCGAGAACGCCAGTTTGGCGGCCGGTCAGTTACCTGCTGATCGTCTTCGACCTGTTCGGTGGACAGTTGGAAGAGGCCCAGGTGCTACACGGCAAGCTGGTGTCGTGTCGCCCACGTCCCCACGTGCTGGATGACGTCACGCTCGCACGGATCCGGCAGGAGTACAGCGAGCAACGCGAATTCCTGCCGGTTCAGCGCGAACAGTTCAAGCGGTGGCAGTCTGAGGTCTCGACGCCCAAACAGCGCGACATGCTCGCGCACCTGACGGCCCGTGCCGATCAACTATCAGCGCTGCAAGATCAGATTCTCGCGCTGGTCGACGAACTATCTCAAGGCACCATCGACCGGATTATGGGCATGAGCGATGTCGACCTCGCTGCGGCGGTGTTGTCGGGCCGCGTCAATCTGCCGAAACGCTGATCGGCGAGCACTGCGGGGATTGTCAGGACCAGGGGCGCATCGATGAGCCAAATTCATGAAACCGCGTACCCAGTCCTTCCGGCAGAACTGGAAGAGGCGGAATTGCGCACGGTCTACACACCTAGCGCGGCCGAAATCCGATTTGTCTTCGGCCAGTTCCGGCAAGCACCCACGCGCGTGCTGATCCTCGTGCAACTAAAACTGCTGCAGCGGCTCGGGTACATGCCGGTGGTCTCCGACGTGCCGCCAGAGATCATCGACCACATGTGCGCCGTGCTCGGTGTCCGTCCGCTGCCGCGCACAACCCTCGCGCGCTACGACCGCTCCGGCAGCAAATCCCGGCACCAGAAAATCCTGCGCGAGTACGTGCGGATCCAGCCCGTCGATCGCGCAGCGAATGATTGGCTTGCACGGGTGGCGGCCTATGCGGCCCGGACCAAAGCAGAGTTGCCGGACATCATCAACGTTATGCTCGAGGAACTCGTGCGGCGCCGTTTCGAGCTGCCGCCGCTCCCGACACTCTCCCGGATCGCCGGCCACGCGCGGAGCCAGCTACACGAAGAAATCTACCGCGCCTTTGTCGAATCGCTCGATGATGCGCAGAAAGCCCGACTCGACGATCTGTTTCTGGTCCGCAGCGGCCGAACATTCTGGGACGAACTCAAACGTGAACCGAAGCGTCCCGGGCCGCGCGAGGTCGCGAGCTTTCTCGAGCACATCGAGGCAATGAACGCGTTGGCCGACGGCCTGCCGCCCATACCCAACATGCTATCCGTGCCGAAGCGAATGCAGTTCGTCGTCGAAGCCCGCGCGCTCGACGTCCACGAGATGCGAGCGCTGAAGCCGACAAAGCGCTATGCGCTTGCCGTGCTGTTCGTTCTCGCGCAGCGGCAAAAGGCACTCGACGATGTTGTGGAGATTTTCATCAAGACCGTGCGCAACCTCGAGAACACCGGCAAGCTGCGACTTCAGCAGTACCAGCTCGCACATGCCGACCAGTTGCAGTCACTCGTCAGCCAGTTCCGCGACGTGCTGAACGTGCTCCAGGACGACGAAACGCCCGCGGCCGCGCGCATCGCGCAGATGCGTGCCGCATTGAACGACGATCCCGATGCCGTGCTGATCCGCTGCAACGAACATATCGCCCAGGCCGGGAATCACATTTTTCCGTTCTTGCTCATACCGTACAGGAATCTGCGCTCACTGCTGTTTCAGTGCGTGGAAAACCTTTCGCTGAAGGCGAGCTCTCAAGACGACGCGCTGCTCAAGGCCCTCGACTGGCTCAAGATGTATCGGTCCTCGCGGCGCGAGTACCTGTTGCTCAGCGACACCGATCTCGCCCAGTTGCCGCTCGGCTGGATTCCCGAGAAATGGGAGCGATGCGTGCTTCCTGACGGTGTGTCTGCGCGCTTGCTGCATCGCAAGTATTTCGAGCTGTGCGTGTTCAGCCAGATCATGCGGGAACTGAATTCGGGGGACGTCTACGTAGAGGGCAGCGACCAGTACGACGACCCGCGTGTGCACCAGGTCTCCTGGGACGAATTCCGCGAGGAACTGCCGCGCTACCGCGAACTCGTCGACTATTCTGTCGACAGCCGCACGTTCGTGCAGCAGTTGAAGGACGAACTTGGCACGCTGGCCGACCAAGTCGACGCCGGATTCCCGGAAAACGATCACGTCGAAATTAGCGAGGAACACGGCCTCATCCTGCACCGCCTGGATAAAAAGCCCGATCCGCCGAACAAGTCCCTGATCGTTCAGGCGATGGAGGCGACGATGCGCCCCGTCAGCATCCTGGATATCCTCACCGAAACGGAACAGTGGCTTGACCTGCATCGTCTGTTTGGGCCACTTTCCGGATTCGAAGCGAAGATCGACGAGCCGCGCAAACGCTTCATCACGACGCTGTTTTGCTACGGCTGTAATCTCGGGCCGACGCAGACGGCACGCTCGGTGAAAAACCTTAGCCGCAGGCAGGTCGCGTGGCTGAACCTGAAATACGTGACCGAGGAACGCCTCGACAAGGCGATCGTGAAAGTCATCAACGCCTACAACCAGTTCGCGCTACCGAAGTTCTGGGGCTCGGGCAAGCGCGTGTCGGCTGATGGCACGAAGTGGAATCTGTACGAGCAGAATCTGCTTTCCGAATATCACATCCGGTACGGCGGCTACGGCGGGATTGGCTACTACCACGTGTCGGACAAGTACATCGCACTGTTCAGCCATTTCATCCCGTGCGGCGTGCACGAGGCCGTCTACATCCTCGATGGCCTGATCAAGAACACGTCCGAGGTGCAGCCCGACACCGTGCACGGTGACACGCACGCACAGAGCGCGCCGGTGTTCGCGCTTGCACACTTGCTCGGCATCAAACTCATGCCGCGCATCCGCGACATCAAGGACCTCACGTTCTTCAAGGCTGATCGACGCCGGCGCTACAAGAACATCGAGTCGCTGTTTCGCGCGAGCATCGACTGGACCTTGATCGAGCGGCATTTCCCGGACATGCTGCGCGTGGCGATCTCGATCAAGGCAGGGCGGATGACGCCGTCGACGATCCTGCGGCGCCTCGGTTCCGAGAGCGTGAAGAACAAGCGTAAGCGCTAAATCCGCCACACGTCGTTAGGTGACGTGTTACCGGGTAACATGTTTCGAATCGATAGTTACCGGGTAACGAAGGAGATGCGAGATGACGCAAACGACGGCGCAGCGGCAGGCGGCTTATCGGGCAAGGCGCGAGACGGCAGGCAAGGACGGCAACGGTGATCGACGTCTGGATATGTGGGTGAGCACGGAAGCGTATCTTGCTCTGACGCGGTTAGCTCGCCGTTACTCGGTAACGAAGCGCCAGATGCTGGAACGGTTGATCGCGCGGGCAGACGACGCGATTGTGCGCCGACTCGATCCCGATTCGGAACAGTGGGACCAATACTTCGGCCCAGCGCGGTAGCGATCGGAGTTACCCGGTAACGGCTTGCTGTCGAGCGAAGTTGAACGGTAGCAGGTCGCCAATATCGGCATCCGGTGCGCGCTGCGGCAATTCGGTCAGCACGTGCAGCAGATAGGCATGGGGATCGACGCCACAGG
>NZ_LOYJ01000049.1:0-29225 GCF_001526245.1 Burkholderia sp. MSMB1498 | reverse complement strand
GTCATCGTGCCGTTGCAGATCGGCGCGCGCGACGTCGCGTTCCCGTTCCTCAATTCGCTGAGCTTCTGGATGACGGCCGTCGCCGCGCTGCTGATGAACGTCTCGCTCATCGTCGGCGAATTCGCGCAAACAGGCTGGCTCGCGTATCCGCCACTGTCGGAGCTGCAGTTCAGTCCGGGCGTCGGCGTCGATTACTACTTGTGGGCGTTGCAGATATCCGGCGTCGGCACGCTGATCACCGCGATCAACTTCTTCGTGACGATCATCCGGATGCGCGCGCCCGGCATGACGCTGATGAAGATGCCCGTGTTCACGTGGACCGCGCTCTGCTCGAACGTCCTCATCATGGCGACGTTCCCGATCCTGACGGTCGCGCTCGCCCTCCTCGCGCTCGACCGCTACCTCGGCATGCACTTCTTCACGAACGACGCCGGCGGCAACGCGATGGTCTACCTGAACCTGATCTGGGCGTGGGGCCATCCCGAGGTGTACATCCTCGTGCTGCCCGCGTTCGGCATCTATTCGGAAGTGATCTCGACGTTCTCGAAGAAGCCGCTCTTCGGCTACAAGACGATGGTCTACGCGTCGTGCGTGATCATGGTGCTCGCGTTCCTCGTGTGGCTGCACCACTTCTTCACGATGGGCTCGGGCGCGAACGTGAACGCGTTTTTCGGGATCATGACGATGGTGATCGCGATTCCGACCGGCGTGAAGATCTTCAACTGGCTGTTTACGATGTACCGCGGCCGCATCGAGTTCACCGCGCCCGTGATGTGGACGATCGGCTTCATGGTGACGTTCACGCTCGGCGGGATGACGGGCGTGATGATGGCGATCCCCGGCGCGGACTTCGTGCTGCACAACAGCCTGTTCCTGATCGCGCACTTCCACAACGCGATCATCGGCGGCGTCGTGTTCGGCTATCTCGCGGGCTTCCATTACTGGTTCCCGAAGGCGTTCGGCTTCAAGCTCGACGAGAAGCTCGGCAAGCGCGCGTTCTGGTGCTGGTTCATCGGCTTCTACGTGTCGTTCGTGCCGCTTTACGTGCTCGGCTTCATGGGCATGACGCGCCGCCTGAATCATTACGACAACCCCGCATGGCATCCGTGGCTCATCGTCGCCGCGTGCGGCGTCGCGTTGATCGCGATCGGCGTGCTGCATCAGGTCGCGCAGGTGTGGGTCGCGGTACGCAACCGCAACCAGCCCGCCTACCGCGACACGACGGGCGACCCGTGGGACGGCCGCACGCTCGAATGGGCGACGACGTCGCCGCCGCCCGTCTACAACTTCGCGGTGATCCCGACCGTGCACGCGCTCGACGAGCTCGCGTACCGCAAGGAACATGGCCTCGGTGTCGGCGCCGGCAAGAAGATCGTCTATCAGGACATCCACATGCCGTCGAACACGGGTGCGGGCTTCATCATCGGCATGTTCAGCCTCGTGCTCGGCTTCGCGCTCGTGTGGCACATCTGGTGGCTCGCGATCGCGTCGCTCGTCGGCATCGTCGCGACGGTGATCCTGTATAGCGCGGGCGACAACGACGGCTATTACATTCCGGCCGAAACGGTCCGCAAGATCGAAGAAAAGCGCACGGGCGCGCGCATGCCGGCGCAGCCGGCCGAAGTCGAACTGGAGGTCAACTGATGTCGCACAACACGATGATGCTCGACCACGCGGCATCGCACGATCATCCGCCGTCGCATTCGGTGTTCGGCTTCTGGCTGTACCTGATGACCGACTGCGTGCTCTTCGCGGCGCTGTTCGCGACGTTCGCGGTGCTCGGCAATCAGTTCGCGGGCGGCCCGACCGGCAAGGACCTGTTCGACATTCCAGGCGTCGCGCTCGAGACCGCCGCGCTGCTGCTTTCCAGCATCACGTACGGCTTCGCGATGATCGGCGCGCACAAGCGGCGGCGCGGCGCGGTGTTCGGCTGGCTCGCGGTGACGTTCGTGCTCGGCGCGGCGTTCCTCGCGATGGAGCTGCGCGAGTTCTCGCACCTGATCGCCGAAGGCGCGGGGCCGCAGCGCAGCGCGTTCCTGTCGTCGTTCTTCACGCTCGTCGGCACGCACGGGCTGCACGTGACGGCCGGCCTCGCGTGGATGATCGTGCTCGCCGCGCAGGCGCTGCGCCGCCCCGAGCTGACCGAGCGGGACATCCGCAGGCTCACCTGCCTGAGCCTCTTCTGGCACTTCCTCGACATCGTCTGGATCTGCGTGTTCTCCTTTGTCTATCTTGCGAGCGTGATCTGAATGGCACATACGCATCTTTCTCACGGCGATGAAGCGCACGGCACCATCGGCGGCTACATCGCGGGTTTCGTGCTGTCGGTGCTGCTGACGGCCGCGTCGTTCGGCCTCGTGATGGGCGGCGTGCTGCCGCCGCGCGAGACGCTCGTGTCGCTCGCCGTGCTCGCCACCGTGCAGATCGTCGTGCATCTCGTTTATTTCCTGCACATGAACACGTCGTCGAGCCAGCGCTGGAACGTGATGGCGTTCAGCTACACGGTGCTGACCGCGCTGATCCTGATCTTCGGCACGGTCTGGGTCATGCACAACGTCGGCATGAACATGATGTCCCGATAGACAAGCCTTGCGACAAGCCTCGCGACGGGTCTTGCCGCGCGTCGGCGATGCCGTCCCGCGCTGGACGGCATCGCTCTTGTTGCATGTTTGCCGCTTTGCTTGTTCGTTGCTCTCGCCGCGCCGGGCGCACGCGCCGATCCGGCCGTCTGCACGCGGTGCACGCGTTACCGGATTCGACGGCGCCGCGCGAGCCGATTTCGATTCGTTTTCGATTCGTGTTCCGAAGCGTCGGCGAACATGAGCGACGATCGACATTCGCATCGTCCGTCGCTTCGCCGACGCCATTGCAACCGCATGCGCACGTGCTCACGCTCGCGTCGTCGCGCGGGCCTCGGGCGCGGCGCCTGCGATCCGGCGACCGGTATCCGCGCCGCCGTTCGGCGGGCGAAGCGCGGGATACCGGCACCGGCGCCTCGATGTCTTTTTGTGCTATCGACTCCATGAACGACTCCTCCAACCCCATTCGCGTCGACGAGCCGATGCCGCACCGCAAGGTCATCCGCTCGTGGATCACGCCGTTCGGCGAGCGTGTGATCGTCCGCTCGATCGCGCTGCTCGTCGTCGATTATCTGCTGCTCCTCGCCGCGCTCGCAGGCGCGCTGCTCGCGCCGTCCAGCGTCGCGAAGATCGTCTGCGGCATGGCGGCCGGCTTCGTCACCGGCCGCCTCTTCATCATCGGCCACGACGCGTGCCATCAGAGCCTCACGCCGAATCACCGGCTCAACCGCTGGCTCGGCCGCATCGCGTTCCTGCCGTCGCTCACGCCATACAGCCTGTGGGAAGTCGGCCACAACGTCGTCCATCACGGCTACACGAACCTGAAGGGCTTCGATTTCGTGTGGGCGCCGCATACGCCGGACGAGTTCGCCGCGCTGTCGCCGACGCGGCGTTTTCTCGACCGCATCTATCGCAGCGGCTGGGCGCCGGGGCTCTACTATCTCGTCGAAATCTGGTGGCTGCGAATGTACTTTCCGGCGAAGGCCTACCTCGGCGCGTCGCGGCCGATATTCCGGCGCGACTGCCTGCTCGTCACGGGCTTCGCCGCGCTGTGGATCGGCGCGGTCGTCTGGATCGCCGCGGCGACGCATCAGTCGACGCTCCTGCTGCTCGTCACCGGCTTTGCCGTGCCGTTCCTGTTCTGGTGCTCGATGATCGGCTTCGTCGTCTACGTCCACCACACCGATCCGCGGATCTCGTGGCACGCGAACCGCGCCGAATGGTCGCGCGCGGCGCCGTTCGTGTCGACGACGCTGCATCTGACGTTTCCGTTCGGCATCGGCGGGCTGCTGCATCACATCATGGAGCACACCGCGCATCACGTCGACATGAGCATCCCGCTGTACGGGCTGAAGGGCGCGCAGGCGAAGCTCGAAGCAATGCTGCCGGGGCGCATCGTCGTGCAGCGCTTCGGCTGGCGCTGGTATTTCGACACCGCGCGGCGCTGCAAGCTCTACGACACCGAACGCAAGTGCTGGACCGATTATCGCGGCCGCGCGACGAGCGACGCGCATCTGCGCGCAGACGCGCCGATGGCGGATCAGCGGCCGGGCGGCGCGCAAGGCGGCGCGGGCGGCTCGGCCCGACCGAACGGCGCATGATGCGCGCGGCGCGCGCGGCCGGTCGCATCCGCCGCGCGCGCCGCTATCGCGAAGCGGCGCCGGTCGCCCTTGCGCCGAGCGGCACCGGCGCGCCTCAAAACGAAACCGGCCGCTTGCGCGGCCGGTCGATTCGAGCACATCGCGACGAGCGGCGAGCCGCCCGTCGAATGCGTTACTTGAGCGTCACGGGCACGCTGAAGTATTTCTTCGCGAAGCCGTCGATCGTGCCGTCGGCCTTCAAGTCCTTCAGCGCCTGATTGACCGCGTTCTTCAACTGCGCGTCGCCCTTGCGCAGACCGAAGCCGACGCCCGTGCCGAGGATCTCGGCGTCGCTCACGTGATCGCCCGCGAACGCGAAGCCCGCGCCCTGCGGCTTCGACAGGAAGCCCTTCGCGCCCGCTTCCGAATCCTGGAACGTCGCGTCGAGGCGGCCCGACTTCAGGTCTTCGTACGCGAGATCCTGCGTCTGGTACGGCACGACTTCGACGCCCGCCGGCGCCCAGCGCTTCTTCGCGTACGCTTCCTGGATCGTGCCCTGCAGCACGCCGATGCGCTTGCCCTTCAGCGACGCGGTCGTCGGCAGCAGGCCGCTGCCCTTCTTCGCGATCAGCTGGTTCGGAATCGTGTAGATCGGATCGGTGAAGTTGATCGCCTTGCGACGCTGCTCGGTGATCGTCATGTCGGAGTTGATCGCGTCGAACTTGCGCGCCTGCAACGCCGGGATCAGCCCGTCGAACGCGTTCTCGACCCACACGCACTTGACCTTCAGCCTCGCGCACACCGCGTTGCCGATGTCGATGTCGAAGCCCGCCAGCTTGCCGTCCGGCATCTTGTATTCGAACGGCGCATACGACGCCTCGACGCCGAAGCGGATTTCCTTCAGGTCGGCGCCAAACGCGCTGCCCGCCTCCAGCGCCGCGGCCGTCGCGACCGCTAACACGGCCATCTTCCGCCAGTTCAACTTCATCAGGTGTTCTCCTCGCTTTGAACGAACAATGTCAGTCAACGACCGGACCGCCGCATCATTGCAGCGCCGAAATTTCCGGACAATCGCGCGGGTCGGCCGTGATGCGGCGCAACAGCCGCAAGGTCGCGATTGTACCGTCTCGCGCGCCCCGGGCCGTCGAACGCTCGCTCGCGCGGCGCCGCATCGAATGGGGGGCGCGTCGAACGGAAGTTGCAAGACGATGTCGCAATCGCGCAAGGCATGCGCCGGAACGCGCGGCGATCGCGCCCGGCTACGCGGCGCAGGCGTCGGCGGCGCGTTTCGCCTCGATGCACTCGCCGTGCCGCGCGAGCCGCCCGCCGCGCGACGTCGGCCGATAGCCGCGCGTCGAGCGCGCGCACAGCCGCCGCCCGGGCTCCGCTCGATGCGCCGCCGCACCTCGCGGAACACGGTGGGCGCGTCGAGGTTCATCCGGCGCGCCGCTTGCGCGAGCGTGCGCGCGCGCACGAGCGCGAGCGAGCGCCGCCTGCGTGTCGATGGCCGTCGGTTCATATCACGTTTCCACACGCATCGTTTCGCGCCTTTTCCGTTATCGTCGAGTGCGTCGCCGCTATTCGAGCGACGTATCCCGGGCGCGCCTTCGAGCGCCGCCCGCCGCCTTCGACCTATCGTCAACACGAGGAAACGCTCGCTCATGAAGCTCTATTACACGCCCGGCGCCTGTTCGCTCGCCATTCGCATCGCGCTCACGGAAGCCGGCCTGCCGTTCGAAGCCGTCAGGGTCGATCTGTCGAAACATCGGATCGCCGGCGACGGCGGCGACTTCCACGCGGTATCGCCGCGCGGCTACGTGCCGCTCCTCGAGCTCGACGACGGCACGCGCCACACCGAAGCGGCCGCGCTGCTGCAGCGCGTCGGCGATCTCGCGCCCGCGGGCGCGCTGATTCCCGCGCACGGCACGCCGGCGCGCTACGAGGTGATCGAATGGTTGACGTTCGTCAGCTCCGAGCTGCACAAGACGTACAGTCCGTGGCTCTTTCACGACGACACCGCCGAGTCGACGCGGCGTCAATGCCTCGACAAGCTCGATCGACGCCTGAACGAAGTCGATGCGCATCTCGCGACGCGCGAATATCTGAGCGCGAGCGGCTTCACGGTCGCCGACGCGTATTTGTTCGCGGTCGCGAACTGGTCGAACTTTCTGCGCATTCCGCTCGCGCCGTATCCGCATCTCGTCGCGCTGATGGAGCGGATCGCCGTGCGGCCGAAGGTCAAGGAAGCGCTGGCGGCGGAAGGGCTCGACCGCTGAATGCGCGAGGCGCCGGGTTGCGCCGGGCCGAGCCGGGCCAAGGTCCGGCCGGACCGCATCGGGCCCGGCCCGCGCTTCACGCGAGCGACGCGTGCGTGTCGCGCGTCGTCTCGATGACGAGAAGCCCCGCTCGCAGGCCGGGCTTCACGGCCGGATTCGGGAACACGATGCGCTCCTCGGCATGACGCACCGCGTAGCGGTAGTCGCCGTCGCGCGCGAGCAGCGTGCCCTGCGCGAACGGCGTGAAGTTCGGCACGTCCTTCGCGACGAGGAGCTCGAGCGCGTCGCTTTGCTTCGTGATCTGGTCGACGACCGTGAACACGCGCGGCAGCGGCCCGCGCGGCGCGTCCCGGCGGCCGGAGACGAGGCCGCGCACCGCCGCGTCGGCGAGCGCGAAGCGCGCGAGATCGTTCGCGCCGAACGGCATCACCTTGCCGAGTTCGAGCGTGCACGCGAGCGCGCCGCACGTCGCCGCGGTGAAGTGCGAAAACGTGCTGCCCTTCGCCGTATGCAGCAGCACCGCGGCGATCCCCGCTTCGCCGAGCCACTCGAACATCGTGCGCGTCGGCGGCTCGCCCGTGTGCGGCAGCAGCGCGAACTGCTCGAACACCGACGCGCGAATCGCCGTGTGCATGTCGATGTGCCAGCGCGCGCCCCTCGCGCGGCCGGCCGTCGCGAAGAAGGCCGACGCGGCCGCCTCCAGCTGCGCCGCGCGCGGCGCCTCGCGGCTCGCCGCGAGCTGCGCGTGGCGAGCGCCGAAGAGCCGGTTCAGGTCATCGTCGAGATAGCGCTCGCCCGCGCGCATCGCGCCCGGATTGCCGAGCGCGACGAGGAGGCGACAGCGCAGCGGCAGCGCGCCGCGCGCGAGATCGCGCACGAGCATCGACAGCAGCTCGATCGGCGCCGTCTCGTCGCCGTGCACGCCCGCCGATACGAGCACGCTTTGCCTCGCCAGCGCCGCGTCAGCGGGCTCGAGCTGCAGCAGCCCGTCGCCGAGCCAGCGCCAGCGCACCGCCGCACGCCCCGCGCATTCGCCCGCTTCCGCGCGCGGCTTTTCGCCCGCGAGCGTCAGCGCGAGGAAATCGTCGAGCCACGCGGCGTCGCCGCCGCGATCAGCGCTGGAAGTCATAGAGCGAGCCGAGGCCGAGGATCTGCGTCAGCGCATCGAGCGCGGTGCGCGATTCGTCGAGCAGCGCGGGATCGGCGAGATCGAGGGGCGACAGCCGGTCGCGGTAGTGCTTGTCGATCCACGCGTCGAGCGACGCGAACAGCGCGTCGTTGATCCACACGTTCGACTTCACCGCAGCGCGCTCCGCATCGGTCAGCACAACGCGCAGCCGCAGGCACGCGGGCCCGCCGCCGTTCTTCATGCTCTCGCGCAGATCGAACACGCGCACGTCGCGAATCGGCCCGTTACCGGCGACGAGCGCGTCGAGATACGCGGACACGTTCGCGTTCTCGCGGCATTCCTGCGGCACGACGAGCAACTGCCGGCCGTCGTCGCGCGTCAGCAACTGGCTGTTGAACAGGTACGAGCCGACCGCGTCGGCGACGCTCACCGCGCGATCCGGCACCTCGATAACGTTCAGCTGCGCGCCGAGCGCGCCGAGCGATGCGGTGAGCGCGTCGTACACCGCCTGCCTGTCGACGAACGCGCGCTCGTGGCAGAACAGCGTGTCGCGATTGCCGACCGCGATCACGTCGTTGTGGAACACGCCCGCGTCGATCACGTCCGGGCTCTGCTGCGCGTAGATCGTCGCCTCCTCGCGCAGGCCGTGGCGATGCGCGACCGCGCGGCTCGCCTCGAACGTCTGGCGCGCGGGAAAGCGCGCCGGCTCCGGCCCGCGGCGGAATTCGGCGCGGCCGTACACGAAGAATTCGACGCCGTGCGCGCCGTATTCCGCGCAAAAGCGCGTGTGATTCGCCGCGCCCTCGTCGCCGAGCGCGGGCGTGCCGGGCAGCGCGTCGTGCACCGCGAAGCGCGCTTCGTCCGCGAAGATCGCGGCGAGCGTGCGACGCGTCGATTCGTGCTCGATCGCGCGATGCAGCTTGCTGCACAGATTCGCCGGCGTGAAGTGCACTCGGCCGTCGCTCGTGTCGGCGGACGGGCTCACCGTCGCCGCGTTCGCGGTCCACATCGCGGACGCCGAGCTCGCGGCGGCGAGCATCTCGGGCGCCTGCTTCGCAGCCTTCGCGATCACGTCGGCGTCCTTGCCGGAGAAGCCGAGCTCGCGCAAGAGGCGCAGCGACGGCCGCTCCTGCGGCGGCAGCACGCCCTGCGCGAAACCGAGCTCGGCGAGCTGCTTCATCTTGCGCAGCCCCTGCTTCGCGGCCGCCTTCGGGTTCGCGTCGGATTTCTCGTTCGACAGCGACGCGACGTTGCCGAACGACAGCCCCGCATAGTTATGGGTTGGGCCGACGAGCCCGTCGAAATTGGCTTCTTTAGCGTTCATCGTCGTATCCTGCTCAGAAATGAAGGCCCGGCGAGAGGCTCGCGGGCATCTGCAATTGCGCGCTCTCGACCGACGCCATCGGATACGCGCAGTAATCGGCCGCGTAGTACGCGCTCGGGCGATGGTTGCCGGAGCGGCCCGCGCCGCCGAACGGCGCCGACGACGACGCGCCGTTGGTCGGCCGGTTCCAGTTCACGATGCCGGCGCGGATCGCGCGGCGGAACGTGTCCCAGGCTTTTTCGTCATCGGCGAGCAGGCCCGCCGACAGGCCGAACGCGGTGTCGTTCGCGCGCGCTATCGCGTCGTCGAGATCCGTATAGCGAATGATCTGCGCGAGCGGGCCGAAATGCTCTTCGTCGGGCAGCGCGCGCACGTTCGTCACGTCGAGAATCGACGCGTTGACGAAGCCGAGCGCGGAATCGCGCTGCTTCATCTCGACGATGGGCGCAGCGCCCAGCTCGACGAGCTTCGCCTGCGCGGCGACGAGACGCGACGCCGCGCGCGCCGAGATCACCGCGCCCATGAACGGCTGCGGATCGGCGTCGTAGACGTCGGCCGTGATCTTCGACGTGACGTCCGCGAAGCGCGCGAGGAAGCGATCGCCGAACGCGCCGTGCGGCACGAGAATCCGGCGCGCGCACGTGCAGCGCTGCCCCGCCGACAGGAACGCCGACTGGATCGCGTGATGCACCGCCGCGTCGATATCCTCGACGTCGGCGACGACGAGCGGATTGTTGCCGCCCATCTCGAGCGCGAGCACGATCTCCGGCCGGCCGCCGAACTGCCGGTGCAGCAGCGTGCCCGTGTCGGAGCTGCCGGTGAAGAAGAGCCCATCGATCTGCCGATGGTTCGCGAGCGCGACGCCCGTGTCCTTCTCGCCCTGCACGAGATTGAGCACGCCGGCGGGCAGCCCCGCGTCGCGCCAGATCTCGACGGTGGCGCGCGCGACGCCGGGCGCGAGCTCCGACGGCTTGAACACGACGGCATTGCCCGCGATGAGCGCCGGCACGATATGCCCGTTCGGCAAGTGGCCGGGGAAGTTGTATGGACCGAACACCGCGACGACGCCATGCGGACGATGCCGCAGCACCGCGACGCCGTCGCCCATCGGCGTGCGCCTTTCGCCCGTGCGCTCGTGGTACGCGGCGATCGAGATGTCGACCTTCGCGGCCATCGACGCGACCTCGGTGCGCGCCTCCCACAGCGGCTTGCCGGTCTCGCGGCCGATCATCGTCGCGAGCGCTTCCTTGCGCTCGACGAGAATCGCGGCGAAGCGCTTGACGATCGCGCAACGCGCGTCGAGATCGAGCGCCGACCACGAAGCGAATGCGCGCCGCGCGCTCGCGACCGCGCGGTCGACGTCGTGCGCCGACGCGCTCGCGCCTTCCCACACGCGCTCGTTCGTGCCGGGGTTGCGCGACGCGAAGACGGCTCCCGCGCCGTCGACCCAGGCGCCGTCGATGAAGAGTTCAGTCATGTCCGTTATCTCTGTTTGGGTTTGAGCGGCAATACGCGCACGAGATCGCCCGCGCTCACGCGCAGCGCGGCGGCATCGTCGGCCGACAGCGTGAACGCGCCGTCCTCGACGAGCCCCGGCGCGACGCCGACGCGAAAATCGGTGAGCGACGTGTTCGACACGAGCGAGCGCGGCGCTTCGTCGCGTCCGTCGCCCCCATCACGCCGGTCGCGCCCGGCGCTCGCGCCGATCGCGACCGGCACGACGACGCTCTCGCGCACCGTGCGCAGATCCGAGACGTGGCATTCGAGCACGGGGCCCGCATCGAAGATGTCGACGTGGTTCTGATAGCGCAGCCCTTCCGCTTCGAGCATCTTGCGCGCGGGCAGCGTGTCGCGATGCGTGAGCCCGATCACGTCCTGCGCGTCCCGCGGCAGCAGGTCGACGTAGACTGGAAAGCGCGGCATCAGTTCCGCGAGGAACGACTTGCGGCCGTGCGAGCTCAGATAATCGGCGGCGTTGAAATCGATCTGATAGAAGTGCGATCCGACCGCGCGCCAGAACGGCGACGTGCCGTCGTCGTCGAAGTGCCCGCGCAGCTCCGCGCAGATGCGCTCCGGAAAGCGTTCGCGGAACTGCGCGATGAACATGAAGCGCGAGCGCGACAGCAGGCCGCCTACGCCGCCCGTCCGGTAGCGCGGGCTCAGGAACAGCGAGCACACTTCCGCGTAGCCCGTCAGGTCGTGCGAGATGTTCAGCAGCGACATCTTCGTCCACACGCCGAGATCCTGGCTCGCGTGGACGACCGTGCTCACGCGATAGTTGTAGAACGGCTGCGCGAGGCCGACTTCGGTTTCGATTCCGCACACGCCGGCGATGTCGCCCGACTGCGAATCTTCCATCACGAAGAAATAGCCGGCCTCGGCGGGCGTCGCGCAATTCTCGAGCGTGCGGCGCGTGCGCTCGATTCGCGCGGCGAGCGCGTCGCGGTCCGGCTTGAACGTGGTGAGCCCCGGTCCGGTTTCCTGCGCGAGCGAGACGAGCGCATCCACGTCGCCCGTTTGTACGACCCGAACGACGATCATGCTGCGTCTCCTGGTTGGTCCGACGGTTGGCCGTCGCGCTGATGCAGCGGCACGCAGCGCACCGTGTCGCCGTCGGCGACGCCGAGCGCCGCGCGCGCCTCGGCGGGCAGCGGCGCGTCGGCGCTGTCGGCGGGCAGATCGGCGAGCACGCAGCGAAACGCGTCGCCGCGCCCGCTCGAGAGCAGATACGTGGTGTCGCCCTGCGCGCGCGCCGCCTCGCGCACCGTGCGCTCGGCGTGCTTCGTCACGCACGCGGTGCGGTCGACCTGCGCGGTCAGCACGGGGCCGGCGTCGAAGATGTCGACGTAGCGGTCCGGCTCGAAGCCCTCCTCGAGGTGGATGTCGTACGCGAGGAGCGCGTGCTCGTTCGGCTCGCCGAGCACGCGCTGCGCGGCCTCGGGCAGCAGCGGCACGTAAAGCGGATAGGTCGGCATCACTTCGGCGATGAACGTGCGGCTGCGGCCGCCCGACTCGATCTCGACCGCGGCGAAGTCGCGCCCGAAGAACTTGCGGCCGACCGCCTCCCAGAACGGCGACGCGCCCGTCTCGTCGGTGACGCCGAGCAACAGCGAGAACACCTCGGGCGTGAAGCGGCTGCGGTTCGCGGCGATGTACATCATCCGTGCGCGCGAGATCAGATGCGCGGCGGCGTCGCCGCGCAGCGACGGATCGACGTAGAAGCCGGCGAGCCGGCTCTTGCCCGTCAATTCGTGCGACATCGTGAGCGCATGGATCTTGCGGTTCACGTGCAGCTCGCGCGACGCGTGGATCAGCGCGTCGTTGCGGAACGCGTAGAACGGCTCCGAATAGCCGGCCGCGGCGACGATGCTCGCGGTGCCGAGCAGCTTGCCCGTCGCGCTGTCCTCGAGCACGAACAGATAGAACTCCTCGCCGGGGAAGTCGACTTCCGCGCGAAACGAGTCCTCGGAAAGCGCGACGCGCGCTTCGAGCGCCGCGCGGTCGTGCGGCAGCGAGTGCAGCACGGGTTGCGCGGTGCGCGCCATCTGCGCGAGCGCGTCGAGATCGGCGAGTCTGCCGGGGCGTACGAAGAGCATCGTCGTTCCTGTCTACGTCAGCATTACTACGTCAGCGATATGGGCCGCTTGGGCGCTGCTTAGGGGCTGCTTAGGGGCTGCTCAGCGCGGCGTAGCTTCGGCCTGCGCGGCGAGCACCTGCTCGACCGCCTTCTCGAAGCGCGCGAGGCCTTCGTCGAGCACGTCGAGCGGAATCACGAGCGACGGCGCGAAGCGCAGCACGTTCGGGCCGGCGATCAGCATGATCACGCCATGGTCGGCCGCGGCCGACACGAAATCCTTCGCGCGGCCGTCGAACGCGTCGACGAGCTCCGCGCCGATCAGCAGGCCCTTGCCGCGAACTTCCTTGAAGAGCTTGAAGCGCGCGTCGATTTTCTCGAGCGTGGCCGTGAGGCGTGCGCTGCGCTCCTTGACGCCTTCGAGGAGCGCCGGATCGCTGACGAGCTCGACGACCTTCTCGGCGATCGCCGACGCGAGCGGATTGCCGCCGTACGTCGTGCCGTGCACGCCGACCTTGAAGTGCGCGGCGAGCTCTTTCGTCGTGAGCATCGCGCCGATCGGGAAGCCGTTGCCGAGCGCCTTCGCGGTGGTCAGGATGTCGGGCGTGACGCCCGTGTCCATGTACGCGTAGAAATGGCCGGTGCGGCCGACGCCCGTTTGCACCTCGTCGAAGATGAGGAGCGCGCCGTGCGCGTCGCATGCTTCGCGCAGCGCCTCGAGGAACGCGGGATCGGCGGGGATCACGCCGCCCTCGCCCTGGATCGGCTCGACGATCACGGCGCAGGTCTTCGGGCCGATCGCGGCCTTTGCGGCGGCGATGTCGTTGTACGGCAGGTGCCGGATGCCTTCGGGCACGGGGCCGAAGCCTTCCGAATACTTCGATTGTCCGCCGACGCTGACGGTGAAGAACGTGCGGCCGTGGAACGACTGGAGGAACGACACGATCTCGTACTTGTCGGCGCCGTGTCGCTCGAACGCGACTCGGCGCGCGAGCTTGAGGGCGGCCTCGTTGGCTTCGGCGCCGGAGTTCGCGAAGAACGCGCGATCGGCGAACGTGAGCGATTCGAGGCGCTTCGCGAGGCGCAGGACGGGCTCGTTCGTGTAGCCGTTGCCGATGTGCCAGAGCTTGCGGCCTTGCTCGTCGAGGACCTTGAGGAGCTCCGGATGACCGTGGCCGAGCGCGGTGACGGCGATGCCGCCCGCGAAATCGACGTAGTCGCGGCCTTCCGTGTCCCACACGCGCGAGCCTTCGCCGCGCTCAGGCACGAACGGCGCGG
This sequence comes from Burkholderia sp. MSMB1498, assembly GCF_001526245.1. Classification (NCBI taxonomy): domain Bacteria; kingdom Pseudomonadati; phylum Pseudomonadota; class Betaproteobacteria; order Burkholderiales; family Burkholderiaceae; genus Burkholderia; species Burkholderia sp. MSMB1498. The sequence goes on along the minus strand of NZ_LOYJ01000049.1, from coordinate 15,485 downwards.
GGGCGAACACCGGCACCATCACTTCATCGAAAGTCTGACGGGACACGTTCGGGCTCTTCATGACGATTCCTTTCGTTTCGTAAGAGGTAACAGATTCAAGTTTAGGCAACGCCGCGCGATGCGTCTTGCGCAATTGCGACGCGATTTGTCGGATGGGGTTCTTTTGCCCTTTTCGGCGGGCGACGATTTTTTGTCGGTTGTTTGGCGTATGTGTGTGTCGTGAATGGCCTGTGATGTTTGCGGTCTGTGAGCGTCGCCCCTCCCCGGGGCGAGGGTCACTTTTCTTTGTCTTGCCAAAGAAAAGTAACCAAAAGAAAGGCGCGTCCTTCGGCGGACAGCAAAGGGAGCTGCGTTCGCTCTTCTCGCCAGCTTCACCGCTCACTTCGCTGCAAACCACTCTTTCATGTCACGGCTCGCCCCGCACGACGCATGCCGCCAATCTCAAGGTATGCCAATTATTCAAATCCGAGGCTCGCGCCTTGATGTGCCCATCGTCCGAGCGCAGCGAAAAAGGAGCCGGCGGGCGATGCGACGACACGGCCCCCGCGCGATCCGCTCCGCGTTCCGGTGCGACGCGACACGTTGGGGGCCGTGCCGACACGAACGAGCATGTCGCCTTAGGCCTGGGCCGAAAAAGCGCCTTTCTTTTGGTTACTTTTCTTTGGCAAGACAAAGAAAAGTGACCCTCGCCCCGGGGAGGGGCGACGCTCACAGACCGCAAACATCACAGGCCATTCACGACACACACACATACGCCAAACAACCGACAAAAAAACCGCAACGAAGAAAGCGCCCCCAAGGACTGCTCACGCTCAGTCCCGAGCCGGCGGCCGCTCCACCAAGGCCCCCGCGCGAGGCGGCTCGGCGCCCCCCTTCCCGTGCTGCTTCTCGAGCCACGCGCGCCGATCCTCGCGCGGCGTGACGCCGAAGCGTTCCCGATAGGCATTCGAAAAATGCGCCGCCGAAGAAAACCCGCACGCGAGACTCACCTGCACGACCGACTTGCTCGTGCGCTGCAACTGCGTGCGCGCCTTCAGCAACCGCAAATTCAGGTAATACTTCGACGGCATCGCGCCGAGATACTGTCTGAAGAGTCGCTCGAGCTGCCGCCGCGACACGCCGACGAGCCCCGCGATCTCGTCCGTCGTCAGCGGGTCCTCGACATTCGCCTCCATCAGCAGCAGCGCATCGTTCAATCGCGGGTGCCGCTCGCCCGGCGCCGTCACGAACGGAATCCGCTGGCGCTCCTCGCCGCTGCGAAGCGGCCCCGTGCCGAGCGCGTCCGCAACCCGCTCCGCCAGCTCCGGCCCCTGATCGCGGCCGATCATCGCCAGCATGAAATCAACGCTCGCCTGGCCGCCCGCGCACGTCGCGCGATCGCGGTCGATCTCGAAGATCTGCTGCGTGACGATCGAACGCTCGAATTGCTCCGCGAACTGCTGGTAAGTCTCCCAGTTCACGCTCACCCGGTAGCCCGACAACTGCCCCGCCATCGCGAGCCACCACACGCCGTGATGAATGCCCGTCACGAGCGGCGTGCGCTGGCCGACCCGCGCGAGGCTCGCGAGAAAGAGCCGGTAATCGGCGAACTGCTGGAACCGCTCGCTGACGACGATCAGCCAGTCGCAGACGATCGCATCGTTGAACGCGGCGTCCGCGTGCCACTGCGCGCCGCCCGCGAGCGGCACCGCGCGGCCGTCCCACGAGCACACCTGCCAGCGGTACAACAGGCGCGCGTCGATCTCGTTCGCGAGATTCAACGCGTCGACGATCGGCCCCACGCCCGACATCGACACGGGCGGCAACGCGACGATCGCCACCTGTATCGTGCGGGCGGGATTCGCTGGACGATTCACGGACGTCACGACCTGCCGCGTCGACCGTTACTTGAGGCTGCCCGACAGGAACTGCCTCAGGCGCTCGCTTTGCGGACGCCCGAGCACGTCGGCCGGATCGCCCTCTTCCTCGGTGCGCCCCTGGTGCAGGAACATCACGTGGTTCGACACGTTGCGCGCAAAGCCCATCTCGTGCGTGACGACGATCATCGTGCGCCCTTCCTCCGCGAGCTTTTGCATCACCTTGAGCACTTCGCCGACGAGCTCCGGGTCGAGCGCCGACGTCGGCTCGTCGAACAGCATCACGTCCGGATGCATCGCGAGCGCGCGCGCAATTGCGACGCGCTGCTGCTGACCGCCCGACAGATGCGACGGATACTGCTTTTCCACGCGCGGCGCGAGGCCCACTTTCTCCAGATATTCGCGCGCGCGCTCCTCGGCCTCGCGCTTCGGAATGCCGAGCACGTGCACCGGCGCCTCCATCACGTTCTCGAGCACGTTCATGTGCGCCCACAGGTTGAAGTGCTGGAACACCATCGCGAGCTTCGTGCGAATCCGCTGCAGCTGCTTGTGATCGGCGACTTCGAGGCTGCCCGCGCGATCGGCCTTCGTGCGCACCGTCTCGCCGTCGACGACGATCTGACCCGCGTTCGGCCGCTCAAGAAAATTGATGCAGCGCAGGAACGTGCTCTTGCCGGAGCCGCTCGCGCCGATGATGCTGATGACGTCACCCGCCTTCGCGTTCAGCGACACGCCCTTGAGCACCTCGTTGTCGCCGTAGCGCTTGTGGATGTCCCGCGCCTCGAGCTTGCACGCGGCGGTCGTGGTCGTGGTCTCTGCCAACTGGCTCTCCCTGGAGTGAAATCAATGACGGCCGGCCGCGAGATACGCGAGCCAGTGGCGCTCGGCCCGACGAAAGGCCGCGACGAGTGCGAACGATACCGCAAGATAGATCAGCGCGGCGATTCCGAACGACTGGAACGCCATGTACGTCGCCGAATTCGCGTCGCGCGCGACCTTCAGGATATCGGGCACGGTCGCCGTGAACGCAACCGTCGTCGCATGCAGCATCAGGATCACTTCGTTGCTGTAAAGCGGCAGCGCGCGGCGCAGCGACGACGGCAGGATCACCCGGCGGTACATCGTGAGCGGGCTCATCCCGTACGCGCGCGCCGCCTCGACCTCGCCGTGCGGGATCGCGCGGATCGCGCCCGCGAAGATCTCGGTCGTGTACGCACAGGTGTTGAGCGCGAACGCGAGGATCGCGCAGTTGAAGCCGCTCCTGAAGAACGCGTCGAGGAACGCATGATCGCGAACGAACGCGAGGCTGTACATCCCGGTGTAGATGAGGAGCAATTGCACGTAGAGCGGCGTGCCGCGAAACACGTACGTGTAGAAGCGCACGGGCGTCGACAGCCAGCGGTTCTTCGACACCCGCGCGACCGCGAGCGGCACCGCGCAGGCAAAGCCGATCGCGAGCGACGCGACGAGCAGCCACAGCGTGACGGCAAGCCCCGACATGCGCTGGCCGTCCCAGTAGAAGAACGCGCGCCCGAATTCCTGGAGAATCTCGATCATAGTTCCGCGTGCCTCACGCCGATGGAATAACGCTTCTCGAGCTGCCTGAGCACGAGATTGGAGACCGTCGTGATCGCGAGATACACGAGCGCCGCGACGAGGATGAAGAAGAACATGTTGAACGTGCTCTTGCCCGCGTCCTGCGCGGCTTTCACGACGTCGGCCAGGCCGATGATCGACACGAGCGCGGTCGCCTTCACGAGCACCTGCCAGTTGTTGCCGATGCCGGGCAGCGCGAAGCGCATCATCTGCGGAAACATGATCCTCACGAACACGCGCATGCCGCTCATCCCGTACGCGCTGCCCGCCTCGAGCTGGCCGCGCGGCACCGAGAGGAACGCGCCGCGAAACGTCTCGGTGAAGTACGCGCCGTAGATGAAGCCGAGCGTCAGCACGCCCGCGACGAACGGGTCGATGTCGATCTGATCCCAGTTCATCAGATCGGTGAACTGGTTCAGCCAGATCTGAATGCTGTAGAACAGCAGCAGCATCAGCACGAGATCGGGCACCGAGCGGATGAGCGTCGTGTAGCCCGTCGCCATCGCGCGCAGCGCGCGATTGTGCGAGAGCTTCGCCACCGCGCCGACGAGGCCGAGCACGATTGCGGCTGCGAGCGACAGCACCGACAGCTCGATCGTCTGCACGGTGCCGGCCCAGATGAGCGGGCCAAAGCCGTATAGAAACACGCTTGTCTCCGTGATCGTGATGGGAGCGGCGCACGGACGGCTGCGCCGGTTTGACGCGGATAGTCGCAAGCGAAAAAAATCGGCTCAAATGGCGGTGGCGCGCAATGCTGCGCCGCAATATCACGGCGACGCCGGCGCGCGGCACGCGCACAGCACTGTTTTAGCGGGGTAAACGTCGGCGGCGGGCATTGCCGGCCGCGCGTCGTGCGCAGCTTTTTTGTAAGTTTCGAGTCGCTTTTGCGATAGGGACGACGGGCGCGGACGGGCGGCCGCAGCGGACGGTTCGCGGCGACGCACGATGATCGGCAGCCGGTTCGCGGGCGTTCGCACCGCTCGCAACCAGTCGGGCACTGTCGGCACTGTCGGCAGCGCCTCGAAGCGCGTCTGAGCGCCTGGAACGGCTCCGGATGGCCTCGAAAGGCGTGAATGACGCGCGCCGACAGCGCCAGTGGTCGTCGGCCGCGCTGCGCGGCATTGACCGGCACGCGCGGCGAAAGCCGCGAGATGACGAGATGGCTCGAGGAAGCGACGACGAAGCGAGGACGAAGCGAGGACGCCGTGAGAAGCCGGCGTCAGCGAGTGCCTGCCGGCGCCGAGGAGAAATCCGACGGCCTGCGAGTCACCCCGAGCGCCGACAGATTTTGCGAGCGCGCTCGCGAGCGTCCGCGATCGGCCAAGCCGCTCATGACGACAACCGGCCATTGCGCCGCAAAGAACCGGCAAGGCGCGGCAGGCGCTCGGGCGCACGCGGCGCACATGCCTGCGTTCGCGTACGCGCAGGCGCGACGGACGAATACGAACCGATTGGGCCACGCGCCGACGCCCCACGGGGCCGGCCGCCCTCGACGCAGCCCCGCCCCGCCTCGACGCTCAGTGCCCCTTCAGGATGTCCGAGCGCGACGTCGTATAGACGAGCCCGTCCGGCCCGAAATGAGCGTTGAAAAACGCATCCTGATTGACGCCGTCCTCGAGCCAGCGCCAGCTCCACACCGTCTCCGGCTTGAGCGGATAGCGCGCGACCTCGGTCGGCTTGCCGAGCAGCCGCCGCACCTCGTCCTCCGACATGCCCGGGCGAACCTTCGCGAAGTTCGCGGCCGTCAGCACCTGCGTCGCGGCGACGAAGCGGCCGTTCGCGTCGATGTCGACCATGTAGGTCTCGTTGCCCATCGGGCCGCGCGGATATTCGAGACGCTTCGAGCCGTCGGTATAGACGCGCTCGGTTTCGGGCCGGCCCATCTGGCCGCGGATCTCGGCCTCCGTCGTCACGCCGGGCGTGAGGCCCTTGAGGAACAGCGGCGCGGGCTTGACCGCGTTGAAGAAATCTTTGAATCGCTGCACGGTCTGCTCGCTTTGCTGGTCGTCGCAGCCGGCGAGCACGAGCGCCGCGCCGAGCATTGCCACGGGAAGGACACGGAATCGGAACATCGTCATCGGGAAATGGCGCGACTTGCGCGTGACATCGAACACGCGCGCAAGCATACCGCACCGCGATCATCGTGCGCGGAAAGCGCGACTCGATGAAGCGCTCGAAGTGTGGTCCGTTTCACCGCGACGCGTCGCTTCTCGCGGCTGCTCACGGCTTCTCGTGGCTTCTCATCGTGTCGCGCCGTGTCGAGACGGCACTCGGCGGCGAGCCGCGGTTGGCAATCGCCCCGGCTTCGCGACGCGAAAGGAGGAGAATCGCAACGCCCCTAGCCGCACGGCCGGACGATCGCCGGCGGAACCGCCGAGCGTGCGCGCGGTCGGCTCCCCTTTGAGCCTTTGAGCCTTTGAGCCTTTGAGCCTTTGAGCCTTTGAGCCTTTGAGCCTTTGAGCCTTTGAGCCTTTGAGCCTTTGAGCCTTTGAGCCTTTGAGCCTTTGAGCCTTTGAGCCTTTGAGCCTTTGAGCCTTTGAGCCTTTGAGCCTTCGTGCCTTCGTGCCTTCGTGCCTTCGTGCCTTCGGACGATCGATTCGGCAGCCCGGCGAGTCAACAGCCGAAAGGAAGCGCCGCGTCGCCCGACCACGCGCTCACAGCAGCGTCTCGACCTCGCGCTCGCGCCGCGCCTCGGCGGCCGCGACGCGGGCCGCGCGCCGCGCGTGGCTGCGAATCCGCCGTCGCGTGCGCGACAGCTCGACGAGCTGCCACGACCCGAGCGCCAGCGCGCCGAACAGCAGCTCGCGCACGCGCTTGACGAGCGCGAGCGACAGCGCCGCCTCGCGATCGACGCCGAACATCTGCGCGAGCAGCACGACGGTCGCCTCCTGGACGCCCAGCCCGCCCGGCACCATGAACGCCGCGTGGCGCACGGCCTGCGTCATCGCCTCGATCGCGATCGCGCCGCCGATCGACACCGGATGGCCGAGCAGTGCGAGCGCCCAGTAAATTTCGAGCGCGCCGACCACGTAGCCGGCGAGCTGCCAGAAGAATGCGCGAAACAAGAGGCCCGCGCGCGACATCAGCGCGTCGATGTCGGCGTCGAGGCGCTTGCCGTCGACGCCTTGCAGCAGCCTGTGCGAATCGCCGAGCAGCCGGCTCGCGAAGCGCTCGATCGCATGGAAGACACCGCCGCGCCGCATCAGCGCGAACGCGAGCACCGGCATCGGCAGCGACAGCACGAGCGCGACGCCGATCGTCTTCGCGCCGACGCTCTGCTGCGTCGCGGCGAGCAGCAGCACGAGGCCGAGCGCGGCGAACGCGTACTGAACGGCGATCGTCACCAGCACCTCGACGATCACCGACGCCGTCACGCGGCTCGCATCGGGCACGCGCCAGCGCGCGAGCCGGATGCCGACGATCTCGCCGCCGACGCCGACGACGGGCAGCAGGCGGTTCACCGCCTCGCGCACGGTCGCGATCCACCAGAGGAACGGCAGCGACGCGCGCTTGTCGAGCAGCAAACGCCAGGCGTGCGCGTCGAGCAGCAGCGGCAGGCCGTGAAACGGCACGAGCCACAGCAGCGCGAAGCCGGCCTGGCCGATCACGCGGACGGCGTCGCCGACGCCCTCGTGCACGACGAGCGCGAGCAGGATCGCGATCCCGATCGGCCAGCCGAGCCATTTGATCCAGCGGATCATGACGGCTGCGCCCCGGTGATCCGCGCGCCGCGCGGCAGGCGCGCACGCGCGCGATCGCCGAACACGTCGGCGAAGCCGCCGCACGCGACGCCCGCCGCCTGCACCGCGGCCGCGACGCGCGGCGACAGGAGCGCGGCGAGCTCGTCGGCCGGCCGGTAATCGCGCATCGACGGCGTGATCGGGCCGTCGCCCGCCTCCGCCGGATGCGAGTAGATCTCGCCGACGCCCGGCGGCAGCTTCGCGAGCGCGTCGAGCAGCACGGCCTCGTCCATCGCGCCCGTGTGCTCGATGCCGACCACGTAGTCGTTGTGCGCGATGCCCGCGCGGTCGAGCCGCGCGCGCACGAGCCCGATCCACGGCTTCAGCCAGAACGGCGTCGACGGCTCGTACGGCAGCCGCATCGCGGAAAGCCCGAATTCGCGGCCGATCTCGACGAGCATCGACAGCACGGTCGGATGCAGATGGAAATGCTTGTGCGTGTTCACGTGATCGAGCGCGAGCCCGGTCGCCGCGAACGCCTCGAACTGCGCGCGGATCTCGCGGCGCAGTTGCGCTCGCACGTGCGGCAGGAAGAAAAAGCGGCAGCCGTCCTTCGCCATCGCGTCGCCGAAACGGCCGTCGGGGCCGACGAGCGCGGGAATCTCGCTTGCGGGCAGCGTCGCCGGCCCATCGGCGAGCACGACGTGCAGGCCGACCGCGAGCGACGGCAGGCACTTCGCGCGCTCGATCGCGTCGCGCGCGGCCGGCGCGCCGACCATCAGGCTCGCGGCCGCGAGCACGCCGTCGCGGTGCGCACGCTCGACGGCGGCATTGACCCGCTCATGCAGGCCGAAATCGTCCGCCGTGAAGATCAGCGCGCGCCGCGCCGCGTCGGAGGCAGCCACCGATTACGCCTCGTGCGCGCGCAGGAAGCGGAAGAATTCGACGCCCTCGCGCAGACGGCGCTTCATCATGTCCCAGCTCGTCAGCATTTCGCGCAGGATCTCCCAGATCTTCGACGGGCGGAAGTAGAACTCGCGGTAGAAATGCTCGAGCTCGTGGTAGATGTCTTCCTTCGACAGGTGCGGATAGCCGATCGCCGCGAGCTGCACGCCTTCCTTGCTGACGAGGTTGATCGTCTTGTTCTCCTCCATCCAGCCGTTCTCGATCGCCTGGTTGTACAGGCGCGTGCCCGGATACGGCGCGGCGAGCGACACCTGGATCGTGTGCGGATTGATTTCCTTCGCGTACTCGATCGTCTTCTTGATCGTTTCCTTCGTCTCGCCCGGCAGGCCGAGGATGAAGGTGCCGTGGATCTTGATGCCGAGCTTCTTGCAATCCTCGTTGAAGCGGCGCGCGATGTCGGTGCGCAAGCCCTTCTTGATGTTCAAGAGGATCTGGTCGTCGCCCGACTCGTAGCCGACGAGCAGCAGGCGCAGCCCGTTTTCCTTCATGATCTTCAGCGTCGAATACGGCACGTTCGCCTTCGCGTTGCACGACCACGTGACGCCGAGCTTGCCGAGCCCGCGCGCGATCTCCTCGACGCGCGGCTTGAAGTCGGTGAAGGTGTCGTCGTCGAACATGATTTCCTTCACTTCCGGCATGTTGTCGCGAATCCACTTCACTTCCGCGAGCACGCTCTCGACCGAGCGCACGCGGTAGCGGTGGCCGCCCACCGTCTGCGGCCACAGGCAGAACGTGCACTTCGAGCGGCAGCCGCGGCCCGTGTAGATCGACACGTACGGGTAGTTCAGATAGCCGATGAAATAGTTGTCGATCTTCAGGTCGCGCTTGTAGACGGGCGCGACGAACGGCAGCTCGTCCATGTTCTCGATCATCGGACGCGCTCCGTTGTGCTCGATCGAGCCGTCCTTCGCGCGGTAGCTCATGCCGAGAATCTCGGCGAAGGGCTTGCCTTCGGCGATATCCTTGCAGGTGTAGTCGAACTCCTCGCGGCACACGAAATCGATCGCTTCCGTCGCGGTGAGCGAGTTGTGCGGATCGACCGCGACCTTCGCGCCGACCATGCCGACGAGCATCGACGGCTTCATCTTCTTCAGGTCTTCCGCGAACATCGCGTCGGTCGGGAACGACGGCGTGCTCGTGTGGATGATCACGAGATCGTAGTCCTTCGCGATCTTGAGCGTGTCTTCGACCGACAGGCTGTCGGCCGGCGCGTCGAGCACGCGGCTGCCCGGCACGAGCGCGGCCGGCTGCGCGAGCCACGTCGGATACCAGAAGGACCGGATCTCGCGCTTTGCCTGATAGCGGGAGCCCGCGCCGCCGTCGAAGCCGTCGTACGACGGTGCCTGCAAGAACAGCGTTTTCATGAATGCTCCGGTAGCCTGCTGCATAGATATCAATTCGTTCCAGTACAAATGTTTCGAAAACCGCGGGCGGCCCGTGGCCGCCCGCGCATCCCGTATATGTGTCGCGCCGTGTCGCGCGCCCTTCAGCGCCCGTCGCCCGCTTCGACGACGGTCGCGCGCGCGTCGCCGCCGACGACCGTCATCCTGGCGCCCCGCCACACGACCTGCGTGCCGAACGCGGCGACGAGCCACTCGAGCGCGAGCAGCGCGTCGCGCACCGGCACGAGCGGCAAATCGTGCCAGAACGCACGCCAGCCGGCCGAGCCGCGCGCATGCAGCGCGAGCCGCGCGAGCGTGCCGATCGCGGCGGCCGCGCCGGCCGTGGCACCCGCCGCCGACGCCGGGCCGAGCCACGCCGCGAGCGCCGCGCCGGCCGCGAGCCACGGCGCGGTGAACGTGATGAACAGGAAAGCGAAACCCGCCGGATTCAGCGAGCGGATCGTGCGCAGCCAGCGCGTCTCGCGCAGCCAGAGCGGCGCGAACGACGGCTCCGCGACGTCGGTCGCCACGTTCACCTCGGAGAGCACCGTGCGCAGCCCGAGCCGACGCGGCAGCTCGGCGAGCCAGTAGTCGTCAGCGAGTTCGTCCTTCAGCGCCTTGAAGCCGCCGATCGCATCGAGCGTCGCGCGCGTCAACGCGAGCGTCGCGCCGAATCCGAAGCGGCTCGACCCGCCGAGGTGGGTGATCCGCACCGACGGCGCGAACCACGCATCGACGAATTGCGCGCCGATCCGCGTCCAGAAGCCGCCGACGCTGCGCGCATGATACAGGCAAGTGACGACGCCCACCGACGCATCGGCGAGCGGCGCGGTCACGCGCGTCAGATAATCGGGTTCGACCGCGATGTCGCTGTCGGCGATCACGATGCGGCCGTGGCGCGCGCGCTCGGCGAGATTGACGAGGTTGCTGACCTTCAGGTTCGAGCCGTACACGCGCGCGTCGATCACGAGCTCGATGTCGCAGTCGGGATAATCGGCCTGCAGCCGCCGCACGACGGCGATGGCCGGATCGGCCGCCGACGCGACGCCGAACAGCAACTGGTAGCGCGGATGCCGCTGCTCGCAGAAGGTCGCGAGATTTTCGTACAGATGCGGCTCCGCCCCGCACAGCGGCTTCAGCACGCTGACGGGCTCGAAGCCGTCGCGCACGGCCGTGCGCGGCGTGCGCGGTGCCGGCGCGAACGCCGCGAGCACCGCATAGCCGCACGATGCGCAGGTGAGCGCGAGCAGCACCCACCCGACGATGGAAAGCGATTCCGTCATGCCGCTCGCCTCCGAACGATCGGACGGCGGGCGAAACGGGGACACGATGCTTCGGCGGGGACGAATTCGAACACGATCCCAACTCCTCTTACTTGCACTTTCAACGACGCGCAACGCACCGGAACCGGCCGTACGGCCGCAATCCCGAGGCTCCTCGTGCGGCTTTTCGCGGCAAGCGCAGGGAGAATTGAACGGAATCCGTGAGCGCGATTGGTGTGTAGGCCGCGAATTTTAGCAGCGACGCGCGGGCAGCGCTTGCCGCGCGTACCGAAAAGCACTGTTTCTGAACGGCAAATCCACGCAGATGCAATCAATTTCCGCGCAATTGCCCTCCTCTTAGCGTAAGCGCTTTGCAGGAAGCACGCTGTCCAAAACGTAAGGGTTTCTGTGGACTTTTGTACCAGATGAAATATTCGAGCCAAATCGTCCCGGATTTCATCAAATTTCTTGCGATTACAGTCTATTACAGAACAATCTTTCGCGCCGCTCCGCGTCAAGTTGACGCCGCGGCTCGCCCCTGACGACGGCAGGGATATCTTTCGGCCGCCGACGCGATCCGGAGCGCTTTGGCACAATCAGCGGCAACTGTTGTGTGCACGCATCACCGGTGGGCCGCGCCGCACGCGCGTCGGCCCATGTTCCGTCCCCCTACGCCATCGGTTCCGCCGTCGCCATGATCCCGTTCTCCGTTCTCGACCTCGCGCCGATTCCCGCCGGCGCCGACGCCGCACAGGCGTTTCGCCATTCCGTCGACCTCGCCCGCCACGCCGAGCGCCTCGGCTATCGCCGCTACTGGCTCGCCGAGCACCACAACATGCCCGGCATCGCGAGCGCCGCGACCGCGGTCGTGATCGGCCACGTCGCGGGCGCGACGCAGACGATCCGCGTCGGCTCGGGCGGCGTGATGCTGCCGAACCACGCGCCGCTCGTGATCGCCGAGCAGTTCGGCACCCTCGCGTCGCTGTACCCCGGGCGCATCGATCTCGGCCTCGGGCGCGCGCCCGGCACCGATCAGACGACGGCCCGCGCGCTGCGGCGCGACCTCATCGGCAGCGCGGATGCGTTCCCGGACGACGTCGTCGAGCTGCAGCGCTACTTCGCCGCGCCCGCCCCGGGCCAGCGCGTGCGCGCGGTGCCGGGCGCCGGCCTGAACGTGCCGATCTGGCTGCTCGGCTCGAGCCTCTTCAGCGCGCAGCTCGCCGCGATGCTCGGCTTGCCGTTCGCGTTCGCGTCGCACTTCGCGCCCGACTACCTGATGCGCGCGCTCGACGTGTACCGCGCGCAGTTCCGGCCGTCCGCGGCGCTCGCGAAGCCGTATGCGATGGTCGGCGTGAACGTGTTCGCCGCCGACACCGACGACGACGCGCGGCGCCTGTTCACGTCTCTGCAGCAGCAGTTCCTGAAGCTGCGGCGCGGCACGCCCGGGCAGTTGCCGCCGCCCGTCGAGTCGCTCGATGCGCTCGGCGCGACCGAGCAGGAGCTCGCGAGCGTCGCGCAGGCGCTGTCGTTCGCGGCGGTCGGCTCGCGCGATACGGTGCGCGAGCGGCTGCGCCGGCTGATCGCGCAGACGGGCGCGGACGAGTTGATCGTCGCCGCGCAGATCTACGATCACGGCGCGCGGGTGCGCTCGTACGAGATCGCCGCGCAGGTGCGCGACGCGCTTCGCGACGAGGTCGCGGGTTGATGGGGAGGGGCGGCGGCGCGATGTCGATGTCGATGTCGATGTCGATGTCGATGGCGATGGCGATGGCGATGGCGATGGCAGCAGCAGCGGCAGCGGCAGAGGTGGCGGTGGCGGTGGCGGTATAGATCTAGATGCGATATCAGCGCCAGCGTCGGCGTCGTCATCGGTAACGTCGCCGCTGACGCAGATGCCGCTATTGCTGCGGATCTTGCTCCGGCTACGCCTACGGATGCGGATGCGGATGCGGATGCGGATGCGGATGCGGCAACGACGATACATCTGTCGGCAACGCGCGTACCTTCTGCGCGAAAATGCCACCAAAGCAGCCGACGAACGACCGCCGAATCCGCCGCGAACGCGATGCGAACAGGACGAGCCACGCGCGCGCCCCGTCCGCCGTCCGCCGTCCGCCGTCCGCCCTGCCCTGCCCTGCCACGCCGCCTTCCGGCGGTCGCGCCTATTCGCTTGGCGCGCGCGCCGCGTGCGCGGGCCTCGCGTCCGCGAGCCCGTCGAGCAGCGCCTTGTGGAAAGTCGGCGGGTCCTGGATCTGCGGCGCGTGGCCGAGCGCCGGAAATTCGTAGAGCACCGCGCCCGGAATCGCCGCCTGCGCGCGCTTCGCGAGCGCCGGATAATGGCCGAGCCTCGCGTGCACGTCGGGCGGCGCGACGTCCTTGCCGATCGCGGTCGTGTCCTTGTCGCCGATGAGGAGCAGCGTCGGCACCGTGATCGCGCCGAATTCGTAGACGACCGGCTGCGTGAGGATCATGTCGTAGACGAGCGCCGAGTTCCACGCGACGGCGTCGCGCCCCGGCCCGCGATACATGCCAGCAAGCATCTGCACCCAGCGCTCGTAGGCGGGCGACCACCCGCCCGCGTAGTACGTGCGCTGCTCGTAGCGGCGAATGCCGTCCGCGGTCGTTTTCAGCTCGCGCGCGTACCAGTAGTCGACTGACAGCGGCGGCACGCCGAGCGCCTTCCAGTCCTCGAGGCCGATCGGGTTGACGAGCACGAGCTGCTGCGTGTCCTTCGGGTACATCAGCGCGTAGCGCACCGCGAGCATGCCGCCCGTCGAGTGACCGACGATCGTCGCCTCCTTCACGCCGATCGATTCGAGCAACGCGTGCGTGTTGTGCGCGAGCTGCTGGAAGCTGTACTGATAGCGCGCGGGTTTCGTCGACTTGCAAAAGCCGATCTGGTCGGGCGCGACGACGCGGTAGCCCGCCTTCGCGAGCACGTCGATCGTCTGCTCCCAGGTGCCCGCGCAGAAGTTCTTCCCGTGCAGCAGCACGACGGTGCGGCCATTCGGGCGCCTGGGGAGCACGTCGAGGTACGCCATCTGCAGCGTTTCGCGCTGCGACGTGAACGCGTAGCGATGCACCGGATACGCATACGCGAAGCCCTCGAGCTCCGTGCCGTACGCCGGGCCGTCGCCCTTCGCGCGCGCGGCGGCGCTCGCCGGCGCGGCGACGGCGGACGCCGCGCCGGCTTGCGGCGTAGCCGAGGTCGCGGCCGAGGTCGTGGCCGATGCGGCGCCCGAAGCCGTGGCCAAAGCAGCGCCCGGGACGACGCCCGCAACGGCCGCCGACGGCGCGGATGCGCGTGCCGACGGCGCGCCCGCGACGACCGGCGTGCTTGCGCACGCCGGCGCTTGCGGCATCGCCGTCACCGCGGCGGCCGCGGACATCGCGGCGAGCCGCGCGAACCGCATTATGCGAATCTGGAACATCATCGAAGCCGAGAAGAGAGAAGGAAACGGCCGGCCGGACATTCGCGCGGGCCGCACGCAATTTTACTTTCGACGGGCTGACGACACCCTCGTTACTGTATTACCAGATGTTTCCGCGAATGCGGAAAAGTCATGTATCGTTCGACGTAGTCCGACGAGCCCGCCGCGCGCAGGCACACTCGATCATGAAAAACGTCCTCAGCATTCAGTCGCACGTCATCTACGGCCATGCGGGCAACAGCGCCGCGGTGTTTCCGATGCAACGGCTCGGCGTCAACGTGTGGCCGCTCAACACCGTGCAGTTGTCGAACCACATGCAGTACGGTCATTGGGCGGGCAGCGCGATCGACGCGGCGAAGATGGAGCAGCTCGTCGACGGCATCGCGGCGATCGGCGCGCTCAAGCGCTGCGACGCGGTCCTCTCGGGCTTCCTCGGCTCGCCCGCGCAGGCGCGCGCGGCCGTCGAGATCGTGCGCACCGTGAAGGCGACGAACCCGAATGCGTGGTACTTCTGCGATCCCGCGATGGGCCAGACGGGCGGCATCCGCCCGGAGCCCGGCGTCGAGGAGTTCATCGTCGCCGAGTTGCCCGAGCTCGCGGACGGCATGGCGCCCAATCACGGCGAACTGCAGAAGCTCGCCGGAAAGCGCGTCGAGACGGTCGCGGAGGCGGTCGACGCGTGCCGCTCGATCATTCGCCGCGGCCCGCAGGTGATCCTCGTCAAGCATCTGCACGACCGCAACAGCCCTGCCGACCGTTTCAACATGCTCGTCGTCACCGAAACCGAAGCGTGGATCGGCCAGCGCCCGCTGTATGCGTTTCCGCGGCATCCGGTCGGCGTCGGCGACCTGACGAGCGCGGTCTTCGTCGCGCGGCGGCTGCGCGGCGACAGCGTGCGCGCCGCGTTCGAGCACACGCTCGCCGCCGTGCATGCGGTCGTGAAGGCGACCTACGACGCGCGGCGCTACGAGCTCGAGCTCGTCGCCGCGCAGGACGAAATCGCGCAGCCGAGCGAGTGGTTCGGCGCCTGGGTCACGGGCGCGGATTGATGCGGCGCGCGCACCCGTCCGCGTGTTGACCCGCACGCTCCGTCGCGCGCTTTTGCACCGGACGCCGCCGCGTGGGGGGTTCTCTCCGCTCTCTCCGCTCTCGCTGTCCTCGCTGTCCTCGCTGTCCTCGCTGTCCTCGCCGTCTCCGCTGTCTCCGCTGTCTCCGCTGTCTCCGCTGTCTCCGCTGTCTCCGCTGTCTCCGCTGTCTCCGCTGTCTCCGCTGTCTCCGCCGTCTCCGCTGTCTCCGCTGTCTCCGCTGTCTC
>NZ_LOYJ01000048.1:0-830 GCF_001526245.1 Burkholderia sp. MSMB1498 | reverse complement strand
TTTCCGGTTGAACGTCGCTCAGGATCGCTGCCTGTTCCAAGGCTTTGGCCAGCGTGTGTCCGTCGTACGGATTGCCCGGCATCGAGTTGCCGCTCGACGTCCCGCATCACACGCCCCACGCGCGAACGCAAAGTCCGCAGCGCCTTCCTCATCCGCTTGTACTGCTTCGCATGCGCGTAGCGGCCAATCTGGCTCGCCAGACGAGGCGCTTCGCGGTTGTAGTTCTGCCGCAGCTTCAGCCCGTGCCGAGCGGCGGCCTTCACCAGATGTTCCCGGCAGCGTTCCAGCAGGCGCGAATCGCTCGGATGGGCAATCGCCTTCTCCATCACCGTTGTGTCAACGATCACTCGCTTCAGGCTCGCGCTCTTGATGACGCTGGCCCGTTTGGCCGCTTCGATCGTCTCGGCCAACAGTTCTTCAACACCGGCCTCACCCAGGCGCTTCCTCCAGCGCGTCAGGCTCGATGGATCGATCGGCGGCTTCGTCTGCAAGTACGTCTCGCCCGTGAACACCTGCCAATACAGGTTCTCCAGCCATTGCCAGACCACGTCTTCGTCTGACAGGTCGAATGCGTGCTGCAAGTACAGCAGCCCCGCAACCAGGCGCGGCGAGGTCGCCGGCCGGCCCCGGTTCGAAACGAAGCTCACACTCATCATCGTGCTCAACCGATCCCAATCGATCCCAATCGATCAGCTCGGCTAACCGCACCAGCGGATGCTTCAGGTTGATCTGCTCGCGCAGCGGTTGGCGGAAGAAATCTCCCTCCGTCACCGGCGTCTTCGGCCCCATCCAGACCTCGTCAGAATTTGCAGGAAACACGCGTCAATATG
>NZ_LOYJ01000047.1:0-16859 GCF_001526245.1 Burkholderia sp. MSMB1498 | reverse complement strand
GGATGATCCTCAGGAAGCTGCGGCTTCTTTGCGCTCTGATTCTGGCGCGCGTCATTGGCGGGAACCTGATGATGACGGGCGGCGCGTAACGCCGTCGTCGTTCAAAGTGAATTGTTCAGGGCCGACTGGATAGCTGGACGGTCGACATCAAAAGTTTGCACGAGATAGGTATGCCGATTGTTCCGATCGACTGTAGGGGCGGAATGCTCGGTCGTCGTACGACAGTCAATTTTTGCGAGGTGATTTGAATGGAAGCATCGGGGTGGTTTCGGAAGCGGGTGAAACAGTTCGCGGTGCATCGCGCGCGGCATGATCGGGCTGGTGCATCCTGGCCAGAAATCCGGTTCGTCGATATCGTGAGTGGGAAAAATGGCTGGAGCGGAATTCGATCAGCAAGTGTGTGCGCTACTTTGTGCGCGTCGGTCGGTTTCGCATATGCAATGCCTGTTTCGCACGGTATTTCGAAAAATGACAATTATAATATATCTATGGGTGAAATTGAGAATAATATACGGAAAATGAAGGACAGTCTCGTAGATGATGATTATTTGAAAATCATTGAGTGGTATTCGAAAATCGTTAACGACGTTGAGAGTGAACTCGAGATCAAACAGAGCTCTATTAAGGAGCATCTAGACGTTACTAAAGGCTATCTGAGCAAAATTGAGGGCTATTCGAGCAATATTTCGCCCGAATCGACCGGGAAATCAGACAACGAATTGTTCGGCAGCGGACGCGATGAGTTCGAGGGGGAATGGGAAGATGCGGTTGCGCCCGATTGGATCTCGAGCGCGAAAGCCGAAAGGCCGATTGCGCTGGGCGCGGATGCCGCCGCCTCGGGCGTCGACTCAGTCGCACTGGGGGCAGGCTCGCAGGCGACGCGAGACAACACGGTGTCGGTCGAACAAGCCGGCGGCGAACGCCAGATCGTGCATGTTGCGCCAGGTACAGAAGGAACAGATGCGGTAAATGTGAACCAGCTCAATTCGGCATTAAAGACAATAACGGTTCAATCGGAACGCCGCTTCGGCGAATTGCAGCGGCAGATCGATGCTACCGCACGTAGTGCATACGCGGGCGTGGCTGCCGCGACTGCGTTGACGATGATCCCCGACGTCGACAGGAACAAGACGTTGTCGATCGGCATTGGTGTGGGTTCCTACAAAGGTTACCATGCGATGGCGCTTGGAGGCACAGCATGGCTCTCGAGCAATCTGAAGGTCCGGACAGGGATCGGGTTGAGCTCGGAAGGAAAGACGATAGGCGTTGGGATGAGTTGGCTACAGTGACTGCGCGGACGGGCTATTCAGCGCCACCCTTATCTAACAAGGCATTGGCGTTTTCAGCGATCCGCACGTTCGCGGATTGACACATTTGCTGTCGTAACGGTGACACTTTTAATGTGGTCTACATCTAGGTCGCCGCCCGGCGACTCAGTCCCAGGTAGCGACATGCCTTGCGTTGCGACAGGGCTTACAGCGCCTCGCGCTGGCCCGTCGGGGTGCCCGAATAGCACTCTCGCAACCGTTCGAATCGAATCCGCGTTTTACCCCCGTTTCTGCTGGCGTCATTACGGCGATCATCCCCGGGGCCACTACGCCGATCCGCGACAGCAGGTTTTCCTTTTTTTGCTTCGTCCCCTGGTATTACACGCTTGGCACCTCGACTTTGAGCGACTGGCCGAGTCTCGTCAGATGTGACCAAATCGTTGGGGCAATGTCGATGTGGGTCGCCGCGCGAGCGCGATTCGCCGCCTCGTACTCGCCGGGATACTGAACCCGATCGAAGCCCGGCGCCGTTGGCGTATCGTGCAGATACCGCAGAAATGCCTCGATTTCACCAGCCTGCCAGCTCAGGCCGAGATCGAGTTCGGGGTTGATCAATATTCCGAACAGATTGTTCGTCGCAACGCCGCCGCGCGGATTCTCCGGTTGAATTGTGCCGCCACCCGACAGGACCCCTGCCAGCAATTCCGCGACCAGGCCGAGCGCATAGCCCTTGTGTGCGCCGAACGGTAACAGCGCGCCGGGATCCTCCGCGAACATCACGGACGCGTCCGTCGTCGGGTTGCCGTTCTTGTCAATGATGCTATTCTCGGGTGCTGGCTCACCGCGCTCGGCGAGCACACGCGCCTTGTTGATTGCGATTGCGCTCGTCGCGATATCGACGACCATCGGCGGGCGCCCGTTCGGCATCGGGCCGGCAAAGCAGAGGGGATTTGTCGTCAGCCTTGCGATGCGGCCGCCGTATGGCGCGACGACGGGCGGGCGGTTCGTGACGTTCGTAAAGCTGAGAAGCACGAAACCGTTGCCGGCGACCATCTCTCCGTAGTGCCCCATGCGTCCCAGATGGTGTGAATGGCGTAGCGTCACTATACAGTGGCCGTGATCGCGCACACGTTCGATGGCTGCCCGCATCACGGTTTTGCCGACATGCTGACCGAACCCGCGGTGGCCATTAAACACCATCAGCGTATCGCGGTCGAGTACGCATTCGGCGCGGCCTGTCGGATCAACGTTCGCCGTCTCGATTGCCCGGCGGTAGTTCGGCAGGATAGAGATGCCGTGACTGGCGTAGCCACAGCGGTCCGATTCGACGAGATGTTCGGCGACATCGTTGGCGATGTCATCTGGCACGTCGAGCCGGGTCAGGATGTCGAACGCAAATTGGTGCGCGGATTCGATCAGAAGTTTCATCGGATGCCTCTGTCTACAGCCAGTCGAGCCAGCGCCAGTAGGTTTCCGCGAAGACAAGCATTAGCGCGTAGCCGATGATCGTCACCGGGATGCCGATGCGCCCGAATTGACGGCCGTTGAACGTATCGGTGCCAAGACAGACCATGTTCTGCGGCGCATTGATCGGAAGGATGAAGCCGAAGCTGACCGTGAAGCCGAGCAGCATCGTGATACCGACGCGATTCACGTTACCAGGTAACGTTTGTAGGACCGATATCAGAATGGGTAGCAACGCGGCCGTCAATGCCGTTGCGCTCGCAAAGCCCAGGTGAATCACGATCAGGAACGCGCTCAGGATTGCGAAAATCGCGAGCGCGCCTTGGTCGGCAAGCCCCGAATGCGTGACGACGAACTTGCCTAGCCATTGGCCCGCCTGTGTGGTCAGCAGCGCGGTGCCGAGGCTGATGCCGACGCCGAACACGATGAGCGTGCCCCACGGGGTGCGCTGCTGCATAGTCTTCCAGTCCATCACGCCCAGCTTGGGCAGCATCAGGATCACGAGGCCGACGAACGTGATGCTCGCTGTGTCGACCTGATGCAGCTTGCCTTCCGTTGCCCAGAAGAGCAGCAAGCCGATCGAAACTGCGGCGAGCCGCTTCTGCGCACCCGTCATTGGTCCGAGTGCCGTCAGTTCGCGCTGGACTGCTTCCTTGCCACCCGGGATCGTTTCGGTCTCGGAAGGCAGCATGAAGCGCACGAGGAAGAAGAGCACGACCGACATAACAATCGCCCACGGTGCGCCGGCAATCAGCCACTGGAGCCAAGTGACGCGTTCGCCGAGCAGCTTACCCATGAACCCCACCGTCAGCAGGTTTTGTGCCGCGGCCGTCTGGATACCGACATTCCAGATACTCGTTGCCTGCGCGACGGTAATCATGATGCCGGCCGCGATGTTCGATTTCTTGTCGACCCCGAACGCGGTGATGATGCCCATCATGATGGGAACCACACAGGCACTGCGGGCTGTCGCGCTCGGTACGACAAGCGACAGCGCGATCGTCACGGCGATGCTGCCGATAAGGATGCGCTGGGTGCTTGTACCGATCACGGACAACGTGACGAGTGCGATTCGTCGATCGAGCCCGGTTACCGTCATTGCCGCCGAGATAAAGAGAGCGGCGGCGACGAGTGCTAGTGCGGTGTTTGCAAAGCCCGCGAGCGCCATGCCAAGCGCGGTAGAGGTGCCGTAGAGCGTTGACGGATCGGTGATCTTTGGTGCATGTCCGATGAGCGCGGCCATGAGCGACGTGATCATGATCGCACTGGCTTCATACGAAACGGCCTCGGTAATCCATACGACGATCGCAAAGGCAAGGATTGCGAGCATCCGCTGGCCGGCGATGGGCAGGTCGCCAGGCAGCGGCAATGCAAGGACGACGATCAGGACACCGATGGCGGCGAAGAGTCCCCAGCGAAGGGGGGCGGCGGGTTGGACTTCCTTGGGTTCGGAGTCCGGGGCAGTCGACGGCGAGGCTTCCGGCATGGCGTCACTCATCACGTGAGGGTCTGACTCTGCGAGCCATAACAGGCGCTCGCGCCTTGAACGACAACGTGCTCACCATCCATGCACAAGTGATCGACCGCAATTCGTTAAGCTACTAAGGTAATGGCGGACGCCGATCATCTACTAGTGCGGGTACAAGTATATACACATAACTTTGTAAACAATATGGTGTCTTGGACAGATTGTTGTCAATCTACGAAAAGAATCTGGATGATCTCCCTCCATCGCTCTCTTGAGCGCATCAACTGGTCTGCTTAGAGCCCGTGTGAAAATTGATGAAATGGCGAATTCCAGCCCATCTGGACCGCGCTTGCGTGCCTTGGCGACGGCTTTTTTTGGAACGGTACTCTTCATCGGGGAGGCTGAAGGGGCGAGAATTTGCACTTCCAAACATGCTATTAGTCTATCTATTTCGTCATCCTACATATTGGGAAATTGTCCGCGGGAGCCTTGCGGAATTCGCAAAATAAGCATTACATATGCATTAAAATGAGGGGAATTGTTTGTGAATCGAAAAGTCTTTGTTGGGAATAAAGCAATTATCTTATCGCAATGCAAAATGAAAGAATTGCGAAATGCAGATGACATAATATAGGGGTTGGGAATCTACCGATTGACAATTTTGGAAAATTGATTGCTTTATCTAGAGAATGAGAGAATTGATCGCCTTGTATTTGAGCGCCGACGATGCCACCTCTCACTTCCGTGTGATGCCGGCACACATAGTCAGGTAAAGGATCGTCGATATGAAGGCAACCTCGATAATTTTCACGGAGTTGACATAAGACGACGGATATCCAGCCGTCACGGCTAAGCGTAATTTAAATGAAAGAGTGCCGGTTGTTTTCGTGATTTTGCCCCCTAAATGTTGATTTGCACGGAATCCTGACCCACGGTTTGCATTGAATTCTGACCCACCCGTTGGACCAGCTTTGGGGTTATTCGGTGGGTATCCTTGCTTTCTTTATCTCCTTTTTTGGTTGCGTTGTACTGTTTCTGAAACGATAGCTATCGTTGCCTGTTTCTACACTGTGACAGTGATGCGTAAGACGGTAAGCACCCGGTAAAGGCACCGAGGCTCGGGAGGTGCCGCTGATCAAGCCGCGGCGAGCGTCCAGCGATGCGGAAGCAGCGACGCGATGTCGTTGGCACGATGCGTGGGCGGTCGGGTGAGCACGTCTTTCAGGTAGGCGTACGGATCATGCCCGTTAAGCTGCGCCGACCGGATCAGGCTCATGATCGCGGCTGCACGTTGTCCTGCGCGCAGTGAGCCAGCGAACAGCCAGTTCGAGCGGCCAGTCGCCCATGGTCGAATCTGGTTCTCCAGCCAGTTATTGTCGATGGGCACGTGCCCGTCATCGAGATAGCGCGTGAGCGCTTCCCAACGCTTCAGGCTGTAGTCGAGCGCCTTTGCGATTGCCGATCCTTCGGCAACGAGCTTGCGCTGGGTCACCATCCAGGCGTGCAACGCATCGGCAACGGGTCTGGATCGCTGCTGGCGGATGGCCTGTCTTCGATCGGGCTTCAGTTCGGCGACGTCACGCTCGACGTCGTAGAGTGCGCCGAAGTATTTCAGCGCCTGCTCGGCGATCTGGCTCTTGTGGTTGACGTGCAGCTCGTAGAATTTCCGGCGGGCGTGAGCGACGCATCCGATTTCCGTGATGCCCAGTTCGAATCCGGCCTTGTAGCCGCTATAGTCATCGCACATGAGCTTGCCGCACCACGCTCCCATGAACTTTCGGGCATGTTCGCCGGCACGGCTGCCGGCGAAGTCGTAGACCACGGCCTTCAGATCGGCGAATGGCGTCGTGCTGTACGCCCACAGGTAAGCCCGATGCGTCTTGCCCTTGCCGGGCGACAGCATCTGCACCGGCGTCTCGTCGGCGTGCAGCACGTCGCGCTGCAGGAGCTCTTCGCGAAGCGCATCGACCAGTGGTTGCAACCGTACACCGCAGATGCCGACCCACGCGCCGAGCGTCGATTGCGGGACCGCCAGGCCCGCGCGGGCAAAGATGCGTTCCTGCCGATACAGCGGCAGGTGGTCGCCGTATTTGGCAACCAGCACCTGCGCCAACAGCCCGGTGGTCGGGATACCCTTGTCGATGACGTGAGGCGGGATCGGTGCCTGGATCAGGGTCCCGCAGTGCCGACAGGCCCACTTGCCGCGGATATGCCGCTCGACCGTGAACACGCCTGGCGCATAGTCCAGCTTCTCGCTGATGTCTTCGCCCACGCGCTCCCGCTGGCAACCGCACTGGCACGTGGTGTCTTCCGGTTCGTGATGGATGTCCGTACGCGGCAGTTTCGATGGCAAGGGCACACGCTTCGGCTGTTGCCGAGGCTCAGCGGCAGTCGTGGCCGGTTGAAGCTGTTCGAGTTCGGCTTCCAGTGCCGCCAGGTCTGCGTCGATCGCCTCGTCGAGCAGGCTCATCTGTTCGGCATCGAGCCGCTCGCTGCGCTTGCCGAATTGCAGGCGCTTGAGCACGGAGAGTTCGTGCGTCAGTTGATCGATACGCGTTTGCCGATACTGCAGCTCCCGCTCTCGCTCGCCAGCCTCCCGCTCTTGCTCGGTGACCTGCACGATCAGGTGCGCGGCCAACGCACGCAACTGTTCCGGGCTCAGGGCGTCGAGGTCGGTGGGCAAGTCCATGCAGGCCAGTCTGCCAGAGGCCACTCCGGCACGGAAGCGAAACTGTTTACGTCCCGGTGCGCCTCATATCACGGTAATCGCGTGATCGGGCGTTAGCGTCCGCCACGGCAGACCCGTGACCAGCGCGCGCAGTTGCTCGGCATTCAACGGCAAGGAAACCGACTGTTCACCATCGCTCCAGATGAAGCGGCCCTTGTTCAGCCGACGCGCGGCCAGCCAGATGCCCAGCCCATCGTAGACCAGCACCTTCATCCGTGTGGAATGCCGATTGGCAAACAGATACGCGTGATGCGGCCGCACTGCGCCGAACACCTTCACCACCCGGGCCAGCAACGTATCCGCACCGGAGCGCATGTCGACCGGCTCCGTCGCGAGACAGATCGCATCGATGCGGATCATCTCAGCCAGTCCCGCAGCCACGCCGCGCACTCGACGGCCGCCGACGCCGGCCAATGCACCGTGACTATGGCGGCGCCCCGACGAACCTCGATCCGGATCTCCGACAGCCCCGCCGACGCGGACGACGCTTCCAACTGGAGCGGCACGAATGCCGCCTGCGGTGCTGCGAGTGCTTCTACGGCCGCCGGTTCGATCACGTCCGGCTTCTGCCGTGCAACGACCCAGCGACGCACAAGGTTGGCGTTCAGCCGGTAATGCAACGCGACCGCCGCGATGGATACGTTCGGCTGCATCGCCGCGCGCACGACCTTCTCCTTAAACTCGCGGCTATGCCGACGCCGTCGCGTCGGCTCTATCAGTTCCAGCCCTTCAACCTCGTTGCCTTCCATGGTGTACACGTGTCCACTTAAAAATCTGGTGGACACGATCCTCGCGGTCACGAAGCGACTGGACAAGATGACTTCACCGGGGGCTTACGTAAGACGGTCGAGCAGCGCGGTCGTCATCTTGGCATCTGCAAACACGCAGAGACATCGCCAGGCGACCGATATCCCAGACGAAGCCCGCCAGTTCCCGCGCGACAGCCACCACGGCAACGTTGACGTTCTTGCCTCGTGTAGCGAGCTTGCGATACTTCTTGCATAGCCTTACCTGCGCGTCCCACGCACGATCGATGATTTCCTTCGGAATACCTTCGTGTCGAGGCTGTAGTGTTTTGCCTACGCGTGCCGGATGCCGATAACTCCAAGCGGCTTCAACCAGCAGCTTTCTCGCATAACTGTTGCCGGCCGTGGTGATACCACCCTGGCGTCGCGTGCCTCCGGACGAATGCTCCGAGGGCGTGATGCCAAGCCAGGCCATCAACTGGCGTGGATGCTCGAAGCGCGACAGATCACCGAGCTCGGACAGCATGCCCACCGCCGTGATGAACTGGATGCCGCGCATCGCCGGCAACGCCAGCACCGCCGGATAGAAACTCCACTCGACCACGGCTTCGCGTAACGCCGTCTACCAGCCGGTCGCATTGCGCCAGACGATCCTCGATCGTGCGGCGATGTTCGTCAAACGCGAGTTGCCGCCATGCACTCTCGAATGAATATTTGCTCAGCCAGCGTCGATGTGCAGCACCCCAGTCCGCTCGCCCGATGTAGTGCACACCGTGCGATAGCAGAAAGGACTTCAGCCGCTGCCGTGCGTGCCGCAAGTCGTCCCTGGCAGACGCCCAGCTCCGCGCGAGATCCCTGAAGGCTTCGTCTTCGACGCTCGGCACATACACGGCCGACAGATCTCCTGCGCGAAGGGAGCGCGTCAACTTAATCGCGTCGCGCCGGTCCGTCTTCACCCGTTCCCCGGGCTTCCTTGGAATCAGCGACGGTGCGCATACCATACAGTCGAAGCCTTGCTTGACCAGACGTCGGTACAGACCGTAGCCGCAGGGACCAGCCTCAAAGGCGACACGTACATGTCGGGCTTTCGATTGCAATCGCTTGCACAAGCGATCGATTTCCGTTGGCGTCGTGCCGGTCTTGCCCTGCAACTCGACTTCGCCTGCGTCGATTGCATAGGCGATCGTGATCGATTCCTTATGCACATCCAGCCCAACGTACACCGTGCTATTGTTTCCCATGCTGGCCTCCGTGGTGGAAGTTGCCGGGTGTGGCCTGTCCACACCGTGCGGCTCTGGCGGCGATGCTAACCCGCGTTGGATTCCCCACGCCAAGCCAGCCAATGCCCCACGGAAAGTCATACTGACTTACCCTGAAACTGATCTATCTGCCGCAGTACTCGCCGCACCTGAACCTCGACGAACAGGTTTGGGCGCAAGTGATGCGCAGCGCCTCCAAACGCCTCGTGCAGACCAAGGACGAGATGAAACGGCTCGCCATCGGCGCTCCGCGCCCAGCCCGCGCTGGTGAAATCCTTCTTTCGCCAACCCGAATACCAATACGCGGCTATGTGACATTTCTTTCGGAAATCTTAGTAGTAGCCATCTCCTCGAATCCCCCTACAGGAAACGGGTCAACAGGATCAGGGAACCGACGCCGCTCACCACGACCCAGATCATCCCGAAGCGCAGGCTGACAAGCGCACAGATGATGGCGGCTACTACCTTCGGGTTGTGCAGGTTGAATTCCATGTGTGAATTCACGTCGAGGATCTGTACGGCGATGATGGCCGGCAATACCGTTACGGGCACGAATCGAAGCGTCTTTTTCACACGTTCGGACATATGTATCCTCCCGGACAATCCGATAAACGAAAACCGGATCAGGAAGGTCACTGCGGCCATACCGGCCGTCAACAGGATAAAGGTCACGCTGTCCATTTTTGTGCTCCATCGGGCAAGCCCGCCAGTGCCACCGCGCTGATGGCCGCTTTCTTCTCCTCCGCAAAGTCCACGTAAAGCCCGGCACTGATTCCCAGCAGCGACGCAGCCACGATCCCAAGCGAATAAGGCAGGATTACCAGCAGTACGCCCGAGACGGACGCAACGGCCGCTGCAATAATACAGGCACGGCTGCGGATCTGAGGCATTACGATTGCGATGAAGGCTGCAACCATCGCAAAGTCGAGACCATAGCGCTGGATGTCGGGAAACGACGAGCCAGCCATAGCACCCAGCAGATCGGCCCCGATCCACGACAGCCAGAAGATGAACATAACCGACAGATAAAACCCCGGCTTTTGTTGACCGTCACCGTCCATGCGCTTGATGGTCGTGGCGTAAACTTCGTCGGTCAATGCGTAGGCCATCATGCATTTGGTGAGAAAGGAATACTCTTTGACCTTTTCGGACATAGACGCGCTGTAAAGGACATGCCTGAGATTGATAACAGCCGTCGTCAGGATCACAACACCGAGTGAGCCACCAATCTTGAGCATGTTCAGCGCGAGCATCTGGGAAGAACCGGCGATGACAATGCCGGCCCAGGCCGTGCTTTGCCATACGCTCATGCCAGCGGTGACGCTCAACGCCCCGACGATAAAGGAAAATGGAAAATTGCCGACGCACAGCGGGAAGATTGCCTTCGCGCCGCTAACGAAAGGATGGACTTTCATGGGGAATCTCCTTTTCAAAGACTGCGGCGCGCTACCGCTTTGCGGACATGATCCGGATGATGGCCTTGTCGGTATGCGTCATCGGACGCGTCACAAGCAGGCACAGGTTATTGATCGTTTCTTCAACGTCGTCGCAGACGATGCCGTCACTCGTGCTAGCCCGGATACCGTTCCTTGCCAAGAGAACGGCCTTGAATGCACTCGTGACGGCGGTTGACACCTTCATTGCGCAGCTGTTGGAAGCGCCGTCGCAGATGATTCCGCTAACGTCGCTGACCATGTTCGAAATCGCGCGCCCAATTGTCCCGAAGTCACGCGTGAAGAGCCAGCTCATGCCGGCAGCGGCACCCATCGCCGCGGTTGACGCTGCGCACAGAGCCGATAGCCGGGTGTACCGGGCATGAATCGAGATTGCGACCAGATGCGAAAGCGTCAGTGCCCGGGCCAAATCGTCCAGACTGGCCTTCAGGTATCGCGCAACGGTCACCATCGGCATGGTGGCGACAATGCCCTGGTTGCCAGAGCCGAAGTTGGTCATGGCCGGCAGCGCTGCGCCGCCCATGCGCGCATCGGATGCACAGGTCGCGTCGACCACAATCCGACTGAGCAGATCATCCTGTAGCATTCCCTGCGAGATGGCCTCGGAGAACGTTCTGCCGACGCTCATGCCATATTTTTGCCTTTTCCCTTCTGCGGACAATTCTTCATTTACTTTGGCCGCATCGAGCATGAACGCGATATGCTCAAAGTCTTCGAATTGCACAAACTCAAAAGCCTCCCGCAATGTGAAATTCTCAAATAATTCACTGTTTCGGTGCGGCGCATCATTACAGGAAATCTGTACTACATCATTAACGGCAAGATATGTGACGTTGGTATGGCCACCATTCGAAATCACCCGGCATTTACTAACTTCGCTACGCAACGTGAGGTCGACATGAATAAAATCAGGCGTTGCCTTTGCCAGAATCGAAACCCTACCTTCCTCAATCAGCCGGCGTGCCTGGGCAACCTGTTTGGAAGTAATATTCTTGAATACCTGAAGTCCTTGCGCTGCGTCGCCCCCAAATGCGCCCAGTGCCGCGGCAAACTGTACGCCCGAAACACCCGCGCCGGGAATGGTCACACCCATCGCGTTTTTGTAGAGATTTTCGGAGACAACTCCGCTGATCTCTACTATCGGCTCCTTCAGGTATCGCATGGCCAGCGCCGCAGCAAATGCAATCGCGACCGGTTCGGTACATCCAAGGGCCGGCGTTACTTCCCTTTGCAGCCAGCTGATCATTGATTTCGAGTCCATTTCGCCACCTTTTTATCTGGTTGCCCTAATTAATTGTGAATTATATTATATTCAATAGGGCATAGAATTAACATCCAAAATAGTGCGACAAAAAATATCATTTGCAGAATATTTTTCTACTCTGAAATTGACCAATTTAGTCGAAATTATTTTGCCAAATATCAAATTGACTCCGACACCAATAACGATAAGTCGCGACAGAGGCTTTGTGGGCAACGAAACACCGCGACAACATGAAAACATCATCAACCTGGAATCGCCCCCGATGTTGACGAGCCTCAAAGAGAGCCGAGTAGAAAAATATTCTCCATTCTGCGCGCACAAGCAAGGCATGGGCACGCCCGCAGACGTCCCCAACCGATTCTCGCGTCTACTCGCGGGACCTACGCGGGTACACGCGTGAAAATGGGGTTCCCGAGTTCAAGAGATTATCGTGCAAGTGATTGAATTTTTTGCGCCAGGTCCGCCTTGAATAATCCGGAGATCCCTACGCGACGGCCATTTTTTGGCGGAATGATGTTGCGATATTTACAAGGGCCTCGCATATTCTTGGCGAGAACCGGATGAGCCTGAATCAAGCCGCATAGCGAATCGGTTACTACTAAGAGACGGTTTCAAAAAGGCTGCTGGGCGCGCCGGAGGGTATTCCAGCAGATCAGGCGGCAACCGAGTTTGAGGAACGCGCCGTGAATGTCAGCACGGCGCTCGAAACGAATACGGAGGCGACGGAAGTGATGCAGCCAGGCATGCGTGCGCTCGACGACCCAGCGATATTTGCCAAGGCCGTTGCCATGTTCGGTACGGCGCTTGGCGATCACGGGCTCGATACCGCGATCGCGCAACGCGCGTCGATGTCGCTCGGAGTCGTAACCGCGATCGGCGTAGACCACACGCGGTCTCTGCAATGGGTGGCCACGCAATCCGCGAATCGGCGGAATCGCGTCGATCAGCGGCAGCAACTGCGTGACGTCGTTGACGTTCGCGCCGGTCCGCAAGACCTTGCAGATCGGCTCGACCCCGAAGGTGTCGCGATGCTGATCGATAAAGGCCTTCAGGACTTCAGGCGGCGGTCGAGCTCCGCCTGGGCGAAAAATGCGCTCGCTAGCTTCAGAATCTCATTGGCACGGCGCAGTTCCTTGTTCTCACGCTCCAGTGCCTTGAGGCGTTCACGTTCCGACGTGGTGACCCCCTCACGCTCGCCGCAATCGACTTCTTCTCGTTTGACCCACCCCAACAATGTCTGGCTCGTGCAGCCGATCTTGGGGGCGATGGATTCAATCGCCGCCCACTGTGACGGATACTCGTCGCGATGCTCGCGCACCTGCGGACTGCACGTTCTCGGACTTCAGCAGAAAACTTGTTCGACTTGTTCATGGCTCCATTCTCTCAAGAGTTGGAGCCTCCACCAAATCCGGTGCGGTTCATCGGTGATCTCAATGCCAATCTTGCGCGAACCGTCAATTATGACATCAGGCCTGTCCCCGAACTTAACCTCTCCGTCCGGGATTGAGAAATGTCGCCGGAACGACTCGAAGGCGTCCCGCTCGTCGTCCTGGGTTGTTCTGCGCGGCATTCGGTTTCCACCAATCAAGGCGAGCCGGTCGTGAGCGGAGCGATGAGCGGCGCGCGGATTTGGCTCAAGCGCTCGGTCATCGCCTCAGGGCATTTGAGTAGCTTTGCTGCATCGATACGCGGCTGGTTAAACAAGCGGTTCATTTTGTTTTTTCCTGTTGGGCTACCACCGTCGCCCTGATGCATTGGTGCCATTGCGCGAGCCGCAATAGCGGTGCCAAATTTCGCATCAAAGTGCACGAAGACGCACGAATTTTCCACGATGCAAAATCGCCCGAAACCCGCGCCAGTGGGCGCTCGCGCGGCAGGCGACCGATGCATGAAAACTGCCCCATCAAGAAAGCGTGCAGGCGAGGAGGGGGACCGCGCAAAGGCCACCTTGGGGCCTGGCTGCGCGCGGAAGAGCCTGACCCCAAACACCCCGCTCCCGGACGCGCCACGGCCTCGTTGTGCCGCTCGTGGCGTACGGTCCAGGGTTGGGGTGCCTCGCGAATGCAAAGCCGTTGTAGGCCCACTATTCGCGCCGTCGCCAGACGCACAAGGATCGCACCCAGCATGCTCAGGACAGATTGCAGATATCATTTTTCGCTAGCACCGAGATAGCACTTTGCGCTATCATTCCAACATGAAAACGAAACACGCCCGAACGCTCGCGGCGATCTTTACGAAGCCGACCTTGGGCGGCATCGTATTCGCTGACATCGAATCGCTGGTTGTCGCGTTGGGCGGCGACATCAATGAGGGCGCAGGGTCGCGCATCGCCTTCGAATTGAACGGGACGCGCCGCTACCTACATCGCCCTCATCCGGGTAAAGAGGCAAAGCGGTATCAGGTGGAAGATTTGCGCGACTGGTTCATCGAATTGGGGATCAAACCATGACCAACGCAATGAATTACAAGGGATATTTCGCCCGCGTAGATTTCGACGGGCGCGACAAGATTTTTGTCGGTCACGTGCTCGGCGTGGACGACAAAATCAGTTTTCACGGCGAAACCGTCGACGAGCTGACTGCGGATTTCCACGCAGCCATTGATCACTATCTGGAAGACTGCAAGCACACGAACCGGACGCCTCAGAAGCCCGCATCGGGTAAGTTGATGTTGCGTATCAACCCGGAAGTGCATGCGGTTGTCGGCATCGCGGCGGCTGTGTCGGGGGAGAGTGTCAATCAGTGGTCGGAAGAGGTGTTAAGGCGCGCGGCCCGAGAAGTGCTCGATCGTGCCGCGCATGCGTGACGCCTGCCACCTATGATGCCGCGACCGGCGCCAGCGGAATCTCGTAATCGTCGAACCTCACGACCTCCTCGCCCAGCCAGTCGTTCAGCTCGGCGAAGCGGGCCTGTAGCGGCCTGATTTCGTTGCGCCCGAACACGCGCGCGGCGGTGTCCGGCGTGCCGAACCCGCCCGAGTTGCTCGGCACGATGCCGAGCAGCTGAGGCGGCACGCGGCACGCGGTGCGCGGCGAGCAGATCGTCGCGCGTCACGTTCTTGATGTTGAAGAATTCGTCCTTCGCGGCGACCTCGGACACGGGGATAAGCTGGATGCCGTCTTTCTTCCCGCCCGGCGCGTACATGAACACGTTGCGGAAGTTGCCCGGCCCCTTCGCGTTCTTCAACGCGTCGCGCATGTTGTCGACGTCGTCCTGCTTTTGCGCGGCGTCGGTCATGTACAGGATGAAGCCGGCGTGGCTGCCGTTCTCGTAGTACTTTCGCCGGAACAGCGTCGACGATTCGTTCAGCCAGGCCGAGTGCAGCGAGCTCAGGTACTCCGGCAGGCCGTAGACCTCCTGATTGATGTCCGGCCGCACGAGCTGGAACACGCTGCCGGGCTCGAACTCGTGCCGATCCTGCCAGCCGTTCACGTACACGAAGCCGCTGAAATCGGCCTTGCGTCGCACGTACTTCGCGAGCGCGGGCTCGAATCGCAACGTGCCGCCGACCATGCTGCGGCGGCGCTCCAGGTAGCCGTTGCCGAACGTCAGGAAATCGAGCGCCCACCGCTCGAATGCGTGCCGCGACAGCCAGCGGTGCGGGCGGAACGTCGACGCGAGCACGTTCGCCTTGAAGAACAGCGCTGAAGTGGCACATCAGCAGGTTCGCGAATTCCTCGGCGCTGTATTCGCGGCGCAGTTCGTCGATGTCAAACAGGTCGCAGCCGCCCGCGATCGCGTCGAGCACGGTCACAATCTGCCGCCACTGCGCGTCCTCGCACAACATGCCGCGCACGAGCGCCTCGTGGCTCGTGTCGATCTGGATGCGCTCGCCCGCGGCGCGGCCGCGATTCGCGTGCGCGCCGCTCCAAAACGCGAACGCCTCGTGCCTGACACTCGACGGCGTGCTGAAGTAGGTCTTGCGCCAGCGCTTGTGCATCGCCATGCCCGACGCAACCTTGTTCAACTCGCGGAACTTCGGCACCCAAAAGTATTCATCGAAATAGAAGTTGCCGTGGTACGACTGCGCGGTGCGTGCGTTCGTCCCCAGGGAGTACAGCGTCGCGCCGCTCGGCAAGATGATCGGGTCGCCCGTGAGCTCGACGTCGGCGGCATCGCGCGCGAACTGCGTGATGTATTGCTTGAAGACGTGCGCCTGCGCCTTGCTGGCCGATAGGAAGATCTGATTGCGGTCGGTGTCAAGCGCGTCGACGAGCGCTTCGCGCGCGAAGTACCACGTTGCGCCGATCTGCCGCGATTTCAGAATGTTGCGCGTGCGCTGATCCCCGTTCCGATACCAAACCTTCTGATAGTCGAACAGCGAATCGCGGAACGCTTCGATGATGCGCTCGTGCTGTTCCTTGCTGATTTCGTTGCGCGGCGCGCGGCGTTTCGGGCCGGCGGTGCGCGACGCAATCTTCGGGTTCAGGTCCGATTCCTTGCGGCACGCCGCGCGCGACGCGATGCTGACCGTGAACGATGAGCTTGCCGCGTGGCGCGCACGGCAGCGCGCGGCGGGCGCGGCGACGCTCGCCGACGTACCGGCGCCGCATATCGATGGCGAATCCGCGCACGTTGCCCGCTATCGGCGCGCGGTGTACCACCTGACGCACGCGGACGTGACGGAGAAATACCGCGGCTACGACACGACGAAGAGCGGCGGGCAGGTCGCGGCCGATCTGGCGGCGACGGTCGACGACGCGCGCCGCAATGCGCGGTGGGCGATCAGCGACATCCTCGGCATCGCGCGCTCGACCGTGGAGCTGATCTGATGGGCCGCCCCATGTATCGCATTCGGCAGATTACGCGGGCCCGCCCGCGCGGCGAAGCGCTGTTATTCGTCAGCGCATTCCAAGTGCAGCGGCGCGGCGCCGCCCTGTTCTGGTGCGAGATCGCCTGTTGCTTGGATCGCGTCGGCGCTGAGGCGGCCATACGGACCGACGTGATCGCGCGCCGGCGAGCTCGAATCAAGCCGCGCGTGCTCAGCCAGTTCGATCGCGACGGGCAGGCGCTCGGGAAATGAAGGTAGCGGCACTACAAGGCGAAACGCTCGACGCGCTGTGCTGGCGGCACTACGGCAGCACGGCGGGCACGGTCGAAGCCGTGCTCGACGCGAACCCCGGCCTCGCCTAGCTCGGCGTCGTGCTGCCGATGGGAACCGTCGTGGAGATGCCGGAGCGCAGCGCGATCGAGCCGACGAAGCCGCTGC
>NZ_LOYJ01000046.1:0-1284 GCF_001526245.1 Burkholderia sp. MSMB1498 | reverse complement strand
AGAGGTGGCCGCGCAAATTCGGACAGTCGGGTAAGTGGAATGCCCGGGGCCTGAGCCAGCGATAATGCAGGCAAAGGAACCGGAAAGATGACGAAGAGAACCCGACGGACGCACTCAGCGGCGTTCAAAGCGAAAGTGGCCCTGGCGGCGGTCAAGGGCGAGCGCACGCTGGCCGAACTGGCGCAGCAGTTCGATGTGCACCCGAACCAGATCACGGAGTGGAAGCGGCAACTGCAGGAGCGTGCGGCGGATGTGTTCGGCGCGGCCGCTCCACCGTCGAACGAGCCGCCGGTGGACGTGAAAACGCTGCACGCGAAAATCGGACAGTTGACGCTGGAGAACGATTTTTTGTCAGGAGCGCTCGGCAAAGCCGGACTGCTGAGCGCAAAGCGATGATTGACCGTACGCATGCGCTGCCGGTTTCGCGACAGACGCGACTGGTTGGCATCGCGAGATCGAGCGCGTATTACCGGGCGCAGCCAGTGAGCGAGGCGGACCAGTTGCTGATGCGGCGGATCGACGAACTGCACATGGAGTTTCCGTTTGCCGGAGCGCGGATGCTGGCGCGTCTGTTGCGCCGGGAAGGCTATGAGGTCGGCCGCCGCCGCGTGCGCACGCTGATGAAACGCATGGGCGTGGAAGCGCTGTACTGCAAGCCGAACACGAGCCGACGCAATGCGCAGCACAAGATCTGGCCGTACCTGCTGCGCGGCATGAAAATCGCCCGGGCCAATCAGGCGTGGGCACTGGACACGACATACATTCCGATGGCGCGAGGCTTCGTGTACCTGACGGCAGTAGTGGATTGGTCAAGTCGCAAGGTGCTCTCGCACCGGGTGGCGATCACGCTGGAAGCAGTGCACGCCGTCGAGGCGCTCGAGGAAGCGTTCGCGCGCTACGGGCTGCCGGACATTGTGAACACCGATCAGGGCAGCCAGTTCACGGCGGGCGCGTTCACCGAGGCCGTACTGGGTCGAGGCGTGCGGCTGTCGATGGACGGTAAAGGGGCCTGGCGCGACAACGTGTTCGTCGAACGCGTGTGGCGCAGCGTCAAGTACGAAGAGGTTTACCTGCGAGCTTACGAGTCGGTCAGCCATGCCCGGCGCTCCATCGGCGACTACATCGAGCTGTACAACCGAAAACGGCCCCATTCGAGCCTGGCGGATCGGACGCCGGATGAGGCATACTTCGCGACGCTGCCTGCGATCAAATCGGCAGCATGATTGCCTCGGACGTTCCACTTAAAAATCTCAGAAAACTGTCCGAACGAGTGAGGCCACCTCT
>NZ_LOYJ01000045.1:0-3061 GCF_001526245.1 Burkholderia sp. MSMB1498 | reverse complement strand
AGTCGACGTCGCGGTTGCGCTCGACGAGCGCCTTGAGCGGCACGGCGCCGAGGTCGTCGGCCCGCACCGGCGCGAGGGCCCCGCCGTAGCGGCCGATCGGCGTGCGGATTGCGTCACACAGGAATGCTTCGGTCATGTCGAATTCCGGCGAAGGAGAACCCGCGAGCGGGCAGATTCATACATGGTAGTGAACGATGGCGAGGTCGGCAGCCCGGCCGAACGGGTTATGCCGATTGGCCGGCTTCAGCGGATGCGGCCTTCGGCGCAACATGGTGGCGACTCTGCACGACGCGGAAGCGATTCGCGACGAACGCGGCGTCGGCGAGCGATGCATTCGCGGCCGGATTGGCGCCCGTGCCGTGGAAGTCGGAGAACGCCGCCGATTGATTGACGAACACGCCACCCGTCAGATTGATCGACAGCGCGACGCCGCCGCGCACGGCCGCTTCGTGCGCGGCCTCGACGACGGCGTCGTCCGTACTGTAGACGGAGAGCGTGAGCGCACCGTGCTCGGCCGCGATCGAACCGGCGAGATCGAGCGATTGCGCGGTCGAATCGGTTGCGATGACGAACGAGATCGGACCGAACCATTCCCGCGTGTACTTCGCGCGATCGGCGACGTCGAGCTGCAGCACGAGCGGCGTGCGTACGCGCGCGCCCTTGAAAGCGGGATGTTCGAGCGCCTGGCTGTCGGCGAGCACGCGGCCGAGCTTGCGCGCGTCGTCGATGCGGGCCGCGACGCCTTCGTTCTGAAGTGCGCCGATGAGCTCGACCGAGCGTGCCGGGTCGCCTGTCAGCTTCTGCACGGCGCCCGCGATCGCTTGCGCGACGTCGTCGAAGCTGACATGTCCTTCCGCGGTGCGGATGCCGTCACGCGGAACATAGATATTTTGCGGCGCGGTGCACATCTGGCCGGAGTAGAGCGCGAGCGAGAACGCGATGTTCTTGACGGCGGCTTTCAGGTCGTCGACGGAATCGATCACGATCTGGTTGACGCCTGCTTTCTCCGTGTACACCTGCGCCTGGTGCGCGTTGCGTTCGAGCCAGTTGCCGTTTTGTGAGCTGCCGGTGAAGTCGATCAGCTTGATTTCCGGGCGGAGCGCGAGCTCTTGGACGAGCGCGCCGTCGTTCGATTCGGTCGCAAGCAGTGTGACGACGTTCGGATCGAAGCCGGCTTCGCGCAGCACGTCGCGCGCGATGCGCACGGTGATCGCGAGCGGCAGAATTGCGCCGGGATGCGGCTTGACGATGACCGTGTTGCCGGTTGCGAGATCGGCGAACAGGCCCGGATAGCCGTTCCACGTCGGGAATGTGCAGCAGCCGAGGACGAGGCCCGTGCCGCGCGGCACGATCGTGTAGCGCTTGTGCATCGCGAGCGGCGGGTTCTTGCCTTGCGGTTTTTCCCAATGCGCGTCGGCTGGGATGCGCTGCAGCTCCTGCCATGCATAGGCGACGGCTTCGAGCGCGCGGTCCTGCGCATGCGGCCCGCCCGCCTGGAACGCCATCATGAAAGCCTGTCCCGTGGTGTGCATGACGCTGTAAGCAATTTCGAAGCTCGCGCGATTCAGCCGGGCGAGAATCTCGACGCACACGCCTGCCCAGGCGGAAGGCCCGGCCTCGCGCCATGCGCGCTGCGCTTGCGCGGCGGCGGCGATCAGCTCGTCGGGCGACGATTTCGGGTAACGGATGCCGAGCGCGAAACCGTACGGCGACTCTTCGGCGCCGACCGTTTCGCCCGAGGCGGGCTGGTCGAGTTCGAACGGCTTGTCGAGTTGGGCTTTGAATGCTGCTTCGCCGTCTGCGTTGGCGCTTTCCCCGTACACTTTGGGGCTCGGCATCTCGGCGAACGGGCTCCAGTAGCCGCGCGTTTCGATCGTGGAGAGCGCGTGCTTCAGCGTGTCTTCATGCTTCGTGAACAGAGGATGGGTCATGGCGGCAGGCTTGATGAAGGTTGAGGAAGGTGGAGGTTATTAATAAACCGACCGGTTGGTCGGAAAATGTTAGCATCAAATCATTCGTGCGTGTGCGGCATTTCATGTTTCATTGATCGAGGAGAAGCAGATGGCTTACGAAAATATCCTGGTGGAGACGCGCGGCCGGGTGGGGTTGATTACGCTGAATCGTCCGAAGGCGCTGAACGCGCTGAACGACGCGCTGATGGACGAGCTGGGCGCGGCGCTCAAGGCGTTCGACGCGGACGAAGGCATCGGCGCGATCGTGCTGACGGGCAGCGAGAAAGCGTTCGCGGCGGGCGCCGACATCGGGATGATGGCGACCTATTCGTACATGGACGTCTTCAAGGGCGACTACATCACGCGCAACTGGGAGGCGGTGCGTCAGATTCGCAAGCCGGTCATCGCGGCGGTGGCGGGGTTCGCGCTGGGCGGCGGCTGCGAGCTCGCGATGATGTGCGACATCATCTTCGCGGCGGACACGGCGAAGTTCGGCCAGCCGGAGGTCAAGCTCGGCGTGCTGCCGGGTGCGGGCGGAACGCAGCGCCTGCCGCGCGCGGTGTCGAAAGCGAAGGCGATGGACATGTGCCTGACCGCTCGCTTCATGGATGCGGAGGAAGCGGAGCGCGCCGGCCTGGTGTCGCGGATACTGCCGGCGGACAAATTGCTCGACGAGGCGATCGCCGCGGCGACGACGATCGCCGAATTCTCGCTGCCTGCCGTGATGATGGTGAAGGAGGCGGTGAATCGCGCATACGAGACGACGCTCGCGGAGGGGGTGCACTTCGAGCGCCGCTTGTTCCATGCGGCGTTCGCGACCGAAGATCAGAAGGAAGGAATGGCGGCGTTCGTCGAAAAGCGCAAGCCGATCTTCAAGCACCGCTGAGCTTGCGAGGTGCGTCGCGCGTCTTTGTTTGTTGTTACGAGGTGCGCTTCGTATGAGTGAGGCGGACTCGGCTTTCCGGCCGTTTCGCGATCCCGAAGCGTCGGCGCAAAAAACTGTCGAAAGGGGCTTGCGCGTGGGAGGGGTTGTGCCTACAATCACGCCTCTTTCGCGCCAAGCCGAACGCGGCGCGAGAGGGGAAGCGGGAAGTTCCGATGCCGAGGTG
>NZ_LOYJ01000044.1:0-100368 GCF_001526245.1 Burkholderia sp. MSMB1498 | reverse complement strand
GGAACCCCGAACCCCGAACCCCGAACCCCGAACCCCGAACCCCGAACCCCGAACCCCGAACCCCGAACCCCGAACCCTTCGGGCCTTTGAACCTAGCGCCCTTAAGCGCGCGCTCCCGCATGCTCCGCGCCTGGCGCGTGCATGTCGATGCCGGCCGCCTCGAGCGCCGCGCGAATTCGCCTGGCGAACGCGAGCGCGTGCGGACCGTCGCCGTGCAGACAGACCGTCTGCGCGTTGAGCGGCACCCATTCGCCCGTGACCGCGCGCACGCGATGGCCGCGGACCATTTCGAGCGTGCGCGCGAGCATCTCGTCCTCGTCTTCGACGAACGCGCCCGGCTGGCTGCGCGGCACGAGCGAGCCGTCCGCGCGATAGCCGCGGTCGGCGAACACTTCCTCGACGGCGACGAGCCCGGCTTGCCGCGCGGCTTCGACGAAGCCGCTCTTCGCGAGGCCGAACACCGCGAGCGATGGATCGAAATCGTGGATCGCGGACACGACCGCGTCGGCGATCTCGGCGTCGCGCGCCGCCTGGTTGTACAGCGCGCCGTGCGGCTTCACGTGCGCGATGCGCCCGCCTTCCGCCTGCGCGATCGCGGACAGCGCGCCGAGCTGATACAGCACGCCCGCGTAAATTTCGCCCGCGGGCAAGTCCATTTCCTTGCGGCCGAAGTTCTCCGGATCGTGAAAGCTCGGATGCGCGCCGATCGACACGCCTTTTTCCACCGCCCAGCGCACGCAGTCGCGCATCGCCTGGGCGCCGCCCGCGTGCCAGCCGCACGCGATGTTCGCCGACGTGACGAGGTCGAGAAGCGCCTCGTCGGAGCCGCAGCCTTCGCCGAGGTCGGCGTTCAAATCGATTTCCATGATGTTTCTGCCTAAAGCGTTCGCGACCGGCCGGCCGCGCCGCGGCCCTCGGTCCTCCAGAATCTCATGCGGCCACCCCGCGCGCGGCGCGCGTGCGCTGCAGCGCCTCCTCGCGCATCTCGATCGCGATGTCGATCTGCCGCAGGTACGCGCGCTCGGCGGCGAGCGCGCCGCGCGCGGCCGGCGCCGTCACGCGGACGAAGCGGATCGGCAGGTTCAGGCGCGCCTGCGCGAGCTTCCAGAGGTCCGCGCGGATCACCGCGCCGATCCGCGGATAGCCGCCCGTCGTCTGCGCGTCGTTCATCAGCACGATCGGCTGGCCGTTGCCCGGCACCTGGATCGTGCCCGGCAGCACCGCGTGCGAGAGCAGGTCGCCCGATTCCGCGCGTTCGAGCTTCGCGCCCGAGAGCCGGTAGCCCATCCGGTTGCTGTTCGGCGTGACGACCCATTCCTCGTCCCAGAACGCCTGTTGCGCCGCCGGCGCGAAGCCCGCGTATTGCGGGCCGGGCAGCACGCGCACGGGCATCGCCCATGCGGCGTGCGTGTGCTTGTGGCGGCGCGGATGCTCGTCGACGCGCGCGAACGCACACCACGCGGGCGCCTTCACGCCGAACTCGGGCGCGTCGGGCGCGACGCACGCGGGCGCGCCGGCGGGCGGCATGCCGACGGGCAGGCGATCGCCGTCGCGCAGCATGCGCCCGCCGAGGCCGCCGAAGCGCGACGCGAGATCGGTGCTGCGCGAGCCGAGCATCGGCAGCACGTCGATGCCGCCCGCCACGCACAGATAGCCGCGCATCCCGCGCTTCGCGACGGGCAGCGCGAGCGTCTGGCCGGCCGCGACGGGCACGCTCCACCACGAGTAGACGGGCACGCCGTCGAGCGTCGCGCCGAACTCGGTGCCGGTGATCGCGACGCGTGTGGCGCGCGGAAAGCGGAACGACGCGGGGCCGAGCGTGATTTCGATCGCGGCGGCGTCCGGCCGGTTGCCGACGAGGCGATTGCCGACTTCGAGCGCGAGCGAATCGAGCGCGCCGCTTTGCGCGACGCCGAGATGGCGATAGCCGCGGCGGCCGAGATCCTGGATCGTCGAGAGCGGGCCGGCGCGCAGCACTTCGATGCCGCCTGTTCCTTGGCGTGAAGTCATCCGCTATGCACTCCTGCGACGGTGAAGCGCACGCGATCGCCCGGCTGCAGCAGCGTCGGCGGCGTGCGCGCGGGATCGAAGAGCGCGAGCGGCGTGCGGCCGATCAGCTGCCAGCCGCCCGGCGCGGCGGCCGGATAGATGCCCGTCTGCTCGCCGCCGATGCCGACCGAGCCGGCCGGCACTTCGAGCCGGGGCGCGGCGCGCCGCGGCGTGTGCAGCGAGCCGTCGAGGCCGCCCATGTACGTGAAGCCCGGCTGGAAGCCGAGGAAGAACACGACGTAGGTGCCCGCCGAATGGCGCCGCACGACTTCGTCGCGCGCAAGCCCCGTGTGCTTCGCGACCGCGTCGAGATCGGGGCCGAACGCGCCGCCGTACTCGACGGGGATCTCGACCTCGCGCCTGCTTTCGGCGACCTGGTCCGCATCGCGCCACGCGGTCTTCATCAGCGGCGCGAGCGCGTCGGCCGTCGTCTCGAGCGGATCGAACACGATCGTCAGATTGTTCATGCCGGGCACGACGTCGACGACGTGCGGCCAGCCCGCCGCCGCGCTCGCGACCGCCCACACGCGGCGCTGGCATTCGAGCGTCGCGGGAGGGGGCGCCTCGCAGACGAGGGCGGTATCGCCAAGCGGATAGATGCGTGGAGTGATCATCGATGGCAAGCAAACGGCGTTGGGCCGGGTGAAGAATACATTATCAATAAAATGTCGATAACTTCTCGTCGAAAAATTTCGGCGGACGCCGCGCGGACGATCTTGGCGTACACTTTCGCGCACCTTCGCTCCACCTTCGCCGATTCGCCATGCAGCGTCATCCGACCAAGATCGTATCGTCCGAACATCTCGTTTCCGAGACGAGCGCGGAGCTGTCCGAGCTCGAATATGCGCTCATCATGGCGGGAAACGCGTTCAATCGCTGGATGGTCCGGTGCATGGCTGCTGCGGGGGCGAAGGACATGACGGCCGTCGAAGTGTCGCTGCTGCACCACGTGAGCCACCGGGACCGCAAGAAGAAACTCGCCGACATTTGCTTCGTGCTCAACATCGAGGACACGCACGTCGCGACGTATGCGCTCAAGAAGCTGGTAGCTAGAGGGTACGTAAAAAGCGAAAAGACAGGCAAGGAGGTGTTCTTTGAGGCGACCGGCGCGGGCCGCGCGCTCTGCCTCAAGTATCGCGACGTGCGCGAGCGCTGCCTGATCGAGACCCTGAAGGACAGCGGGCTCACGAACGAGCAGATCGGCGACGCCGCGCAACTGTTGCGCCACGCGTCCGGGTTGTACGACACCGCGGCGCGCGCGGCCGCTTCGCTCTAGGCGGGCTTGGCGGCGGCCCGACGGGCGGCGCGCCCGCGTGTCGGGCGCGTCGATATGTCGGGCGCGTCGATATGTCTGCGCGTCGGGCTTGGCGGCCGCGTCGGCCGCGTCAGGCGCGTCGATGTGCCGCCGTGCCGCCGTGTCGCCGCCTCAGTCGCCCGAGCGGTAACTCCGCGATTCGGTGACGATCCAGTCGAGCGGCAGATCGTGCGCTTCGCGCGGCAGCTCGCGCACCCCGCACGCGTCGTAGGCGAGCCCGACCGTCACGGGCCGCGCGGCGCCGGGCCACGCGGCGAGCGTGCGGTCGTAATACCCGCCGCCGTAGCCGAGCCGGAAGCAGCCGTGATCGAAGCCGACGCACGGAATCAGCAGCAGGTCCGGCACGAGCCGCGCGCCCGCCGCGGGCTCGGGAATCCGATGGCGGCCCTCGCGCATCGGCGCATCGGGCGTCCACGCGTGGAATTCGAGCGGCGTGCGGGGCTGGCCGATCACCGGCAGCGCGGCCTGCCGGCCCGCATCGCCCGCGAGCCACGACGCGATCGCGTCGCGCGCGTCGAACTCGCCCGCGAGCGGCCAATAGAAGCCGACCGTGCGCGGCGCGCTGTCCGCGAGGATCGCGAGCACGCGCTGCGCGAGCGCGTCGTGCGCGAGCGCCGAGCGATTCGCGTCGAGGCGGCGCTGCGCAAGCGTTTCGCGCAGCGTTTGCTTCGGATTCGGCGCCGGGGCGCGTGCTATGCTTTCGCTCACTAGAGTGCTCCGTTCACAACGATGTCCACCAGCCTTTTTCGAGTATATCGCGCGGTCGCGGCGCCCCTCGTCGCCGCCGTGCTGGCCGTCGGGGCGGCCGCCTGCGCCGCGCAGACCGCCGACGAAGCGTCGTCGAACGACGATCAGGCCTTCGTCCAGCTGCGCGAAGCCGCGCGCAAGAACGATCCGGTGCGCGCCGCGCAACTCGCGGCGACGATCCCGAATTATCCGGCGCCGTCGTATCTCGAATACTTCCAGATCAAGCCGCAGCTGTTCGATTCGTCGGGCCATGCGCGGCTCGACGCGCCCGACGCGCCGGTGCTGTCGTTCCTGTCGCGCTACGACGGCCAGGCGATCGCCGACCGGATGCGCAACGATTACCTGCTCGTGCTCGGCGCGCGCCACGACTGGCGCAATTTCGACGAGCAATACAGGCGCTTCGTGCTCGACGACGACACGCAGGTCAAGTGCTATTCGCTCGAATCGCGCGCGGCGCGCGGCGAGAACGTCGCGGACATGGCGCGCGAGCTGCTCGTCGAGCCGAAGTATTACGGCGACGCGTGCGTCGATCTCATCACCGCGCTCGCGGCGAACCAGCAGTTCTCGAGCGACGACGTGTGGGCGCAGGTGCGCCTCGCGTACGAGCAGAACTACACGACGCTCGGCGGCAAGATCGCCGACGCGCTCGGCCCGCGCCCGGCCGCCTTCGACCAGGTGACGAGCGCGCCGCCGCTCTTCCTCGCGCGCGGCGTCGGCGCCGACGCCGCGTCGCGGCAGCTCGCGCTCGTCGCGATCACGCGGATGGCGCGCAACGATCCGGAGGCGGCGGCGGGCCAGCTCACGTCGCTCGCGTCGACGCTGTCGGCCGCCGAGCAGGCGATCGGCTGGGGCGAGATCGGCTATCAGGCGGCGGTGAAGCGCTTGCCGCAGGCGTCGTCGTGGTATCGCAAATCGATGGACGCGCCGCTCTCGAATTCCGCGTACGAGTGGCGCGTGCGCGCGGCGCTGCTCGCGGGCGACTGGCCGATGGTGCGCCGCTCGATCGACCAGATGCCCGAGCGGCTGCGCGACGACACGACGTGGATTTACTGGCGCGGCCGCGCGCTGAAGGAGACGGGCGACACGCTGAAGGCGAACCAGGAATTCGAGCGGATCGCCGGGCAGTTCAACTTCTACGGCCAGCTCGCGGGCGAGGAGCTCGGCCAGAAGACGGTGATCCCGCCGCGCACGAAGGTGACGGACGCCGAGATCGACGCGATGAGCAAGGTGCCGGGCTTCGCGCTCGCGCAGCGCTTCTACGCGCTCAATCTGCGGCTCGAGGGCAATCGCGAATGGAACTGGTCGCTGCGCGGGATGACCGATCGGCAACTGCTCGCGGCGGCCGAGTACGGCAAGCGCGTCGACCTGCTCGACCGCACGGTCAACACGGCCGATCGCACGACGGCCGAGCACGATTTCTCGCTGCGCTATCCGTCGCCGTACCGCGACGTCGTCGAGCGCTACGCGCAGACCAACGGGCTCGACATCGAATGGGCGTACGGGCTGATCCGCCAGGAGTCGCGCTTCATCACGAACGCGCGCTCGTCGGTGGGCGCGGGCGGCCTGATGCAGCTGATGCCGGCAACCGCGCAGCTCGTCGCGAAGAAGCTCGGCCTCGGCACGGTCACGCGCGCGCAGATGCACGACATCGACACGAACGTGCAGCTCGGCACCTGGTATCTGTCCGACATCTATCAGAAGTTCGACAACTCGGCGGTGCTCGCGACGGCGGGCTACAACGCCGGGCCGGGCCGGCCTGCCCAGTGGCGGCAGGCGCTCGCGCGGCCGGTCGAGGGCGCGATCTTCGCCGAGACGATCCCGTTCAACGAGACGCGCGATTACGTGAAGAACGTGCTGTCGAACGAGACGTACTATGCGGCGCTCTTCGAGAAGAAGCCGCAGTCGCTGAAGGCTCGCCTCGGCTTCATCGCGCCGTGACGCGCGCCGCGCCGCGCCGCGCGGATGCGGCGCGCGTGAGCGTCGCGCAAGCGCAAGCGTTTTGCGGGCGTAGCCGGGGTTTCGTGTGGGTTTCGCCGCCGCGCGTCGCGCGGCGGCGCGCTTTGGTGGGGCACGATCATGCAGGGCCAGACCATCGCCGTACTCGGCGGCACGGGCTTCATCGGCAGCCGCCTCGTCAACACGCTCGTCGAAGCGGGCGCGCGCGTGCGGATCGCGACGCGCCGCCGCGAGCATGCGCGGCATCTCGCGATGCTGCCCGTCGACATCGTCGAGCTTTCCGCCTTCGACGTGCGCGCACTTGCGCGCTTCGTGGCGGGCGCGAGAGCGGCCGTCGATCTCGTCGGCGTGCTGCACGGCGGGCGCGGCACGCCGTACGGCGAGGGCTTCGAGCGGCTGCACGTCGCGCTGCCCGCGGCGCTCGCAGCGGCGTGCATCGAAGCGCGCGTGCCGCGCGTGCTCCACGTGAGCGCGCTCGGCGCCGATCCGCGCGCGCCCAGCATGTACCTGCGCTCGAAAGGCGACGGCGAGGCCGCGCTGCACGCGCAGGCCGCGGCGGGCGCGCTCGGCGTCACGGTGTTCCGGCCGTCGATCGTGTTCGGCCCGGGCGACGCGTTCCTCAATACGTTCGCGCGGCTTCAGCGGATCTTTCCGGTGGTGCCGCTCGCGATGCCCGATGCGCTGATGCAGCCGATCTACGTCGGCGACGTCGCGCAGGCGATCGCGAACGCATGCGCGCGCGACGCGACGCGCGGCAAGACCTACGAGCTCGGCGGGCCGCGCACGTATCGGCTCGAGGAGCTCGTGCGCTACGCGGGCCGGCTCGTCGGCCGCCACGCGCGAATCGTCCGGCTGCCCGACGCGCTTGCGCGGCTGCAAGCCTGCGTGTTCGAGATGCTGCCGGGCGAGCCGCTCATCACGCGCGACAATCTCGCTTCGCTGTCGGTGCCGAGCGTGATGACGGGACCGATCTCGCCCGAGCTCGGGATCACGCCCGCGAGCCTCGAAAGCATCGCGCCGACCTACATCGGCGACGCCGCGCTGCGCTCGCGCTTTTCCGGCTGGCGCTCGCGCCGGTGAGCATCCGCAACGATGGCGGCCGCTGCCGGTCGGCCGGACAATCGACAACTACAGGAAGAACCCCATGAAACTCGTGATCGGAGACAAGAACTACTCGTCGTGGTCGATGCGCCCGTGGGTGCTGATGAAGCACTTCGCGATTCCGTTCGACGAAGTGATGATCGGGCTGCGCCTCGACGACACGACGGCGCGTAT
Source organism: Burkholderia sp. MSMB1498 (assembly GCF_001526245.1). NCBI lineage: Bacteria > Pseudomonadati > Pseudomonadota > Betaproteobacteria > Burkholderiales > Burkholderiaceae > Burkholderia > Burkholderia sp. MSMB1498. The sequence continues at coordinate 93,026 of NZ_LOYJ01000044.1, read as the reverse complement.
CCGCGCGCACTCGCCGTCCGGCAAGGTGCCGTGCCTCGTCGACGACGACGGCGGCGCGGTCTGGGATTCGCTCGCGATCCTCGAAACGCTCGCCGAGCGCTTCCCGCAATACGCGCTGTGGCCGCGCGACCCGGCCGCGCGGGCGCAGGCGCGCAGCGTGTGCGCCGAGATGCACGCGGGTTTCGGCGCGCTGCGCAGCGACATGCCGCTCAACGTGCGCGAATCGCACCCGGGGCGTGGCGCGACGCCCGCCGCGCTTGCCGACGTCGCGCGCATCGACGAGCTGTGGCGCACCTGTCTCGCCGCGTCGGGCGGCCCGTTCCTGTTCGGCGAGTTTTCGATCGTCGATGCGATGTACGCGCCCGTCGTGCTGCGCTTCAAGACGTACGAGCCGCCGCTGTCGGCCGAAGCGAGCGCTTATGCCGCGCGCGTGGCCGAGCTGCCGGCCGTGCGCGAATGGATCGAGGGCGCGCGCGGCGAAACCCGTGTGATCGACATCTACGGGCCGTCGCGATGAATGTCTACGCGGTGGGCGGCGCGATCCGCGACGAATTGCTCGGCCTGCCGGTGCGCGACCGCGACTACGTCGTCGTCGGCGCGACGCCCGAGCAGATGGCCGCGCAAGGCTTCAAGCCGGTGGGCAAGGATTTTCCGGTGTTCCTGCACCCGGACACGCACGAGGAATACGCGCTCGCGCGCACCGAGCGCAAGACGGCGGCCGGCTATCACGGCTTCCGGTTCCATTACGCGCCCGACGTGACGCTCGAGCAGGATCTCGCGCGGCGCGACCTGACGATCAACGCGATGGCGCGCGAAGTGAGCCCGGGCGGCGCGCTCGTCGGGCCGGTCGTCGATCCGTTCGGCGGGCAGGCGGACTTGCGCGCGAAGGTGTTCCGGCACGTCGGCGACGCGTTCGTCGAGGACCCGGTGCGGATTCTGCGCGTCGCGCGCTTCGCTGCGCGCTTCGCCGATTTTTCGGTCGCGCCGCGCACGGCCGTGCTGATGCGCGAGATGACCGAGGCGGGCGAGGTCGACGCGCTCGTGCCCGAGCGCGTGTGGCAGGAGCTCGCGCGCGGGCTGATGGAAGCGAAGCCCGCGCGGATGTTCGCGGTGCTGCGCGAATGCGGCGCGCTTGCGCGAATCCTGCCCGAGATCGACGCGCTGTTCGGCGTGCCGCAGCGCGCCGACTATCACCCGGAAGTCGATACCGGCGTCCACGTGATGATGGTGATCGATCACGCGGCGAAGCAGGGCTATTCGCTGCCCGTGCGCTTCGCGGCGCTCACGCACGATCTCGGCAAGGCGACGACGCCCGCCGACGTGCTGCCGCGCCACATCGGCCACGAGGGGCGCAGCGTCGAGCTGCTGAAGCCGCTGTGCGAGCGGCTGCGCGTGCCGAACGAGTGCCGCGATCTGGCGCTCGTCGTCGCGCGCGAGCACGGCAACCTGCATCGCGTGATGGAGATGGGCGCGGCCGCGCTCGTGCGGTTGCTCGAGCGCGCCGACGCGCTGCGCAAGCCCGCGCGCTTCGCCGAGGCGCTGCAGGCGAGCGAGGCCGATGCGCGCGGCCGCCTGGGCCTCGAGGCGACGCCCTATCCGCAGGCCGAGCGGCTGCGGCAGGCGCTCGTCGCCGCGCGCTCGGTCGACGCGGGCGCGATCGCGCAGGCTCACGCGGGCGAGCCCGCGAAGATCAAGGATGCGGTGCACGGGGCGCGCGTGCGCGCGGTCGCGGAGGCGATCGGGGAAGGGAGATGAATGCGGCGAGCGGCATCGGCGGCGAGCCCGCCGATCGGGCGCTTGCACCGATCCTTCAGCCGCGTTGCAGGTTGCTTGCGCGAGCGGCGCCGAAGCGAGGCGTCCCAATCTCGCAGAACCTCACCATCATTCGAGCGACCCCGTCGACCGTCGAACCGCCTTTTCGGCAGCCTCGGCCGACATGATCCATTCGACGATCGACAGTTCGCCGGGATGCGCCGATTGAACGCATGTCGGGCGCGGGCGCGCCCAAGGCCGCGCGCGGGCGGCCGATCCGATTTCGGCGTAGACCGCCGATCACCGGCCCGTGGGGCGGGAAATGCGGGCCGATCGCCGCGCTGCGCCGGCGGCGCAGGGAACGGCGATCCAGGTCGCATCCTTCGCGCGCGACATCCGCAAGGCCATCGGCGGCCTGAAGGGCGATTTTTCACGGATACGGACCGGCGTCGTCGAATCGCCGCGCTTGCTGGCGCGCGAGAGCGCCCCGACGCACGGTCGCCTTGCGCCTGACGGCGCCCCGCCTCGCTTTGGCCGATCCGTTATCCGCTTGCATAGCGCGGCTCAATGAATCGGCGCGCGGCCACGATCGGGCCGCATGAAGAATCGATCATGCCGATTCATTCCGAAAGACTTGATTAAGGCGCGTATCGTTTCGCCCGCGGTATTCCGGATATCCCTCTTCATTGCGCAAACGAAATCTTTCCCGAATTGCGGTCCGGGGCGGACGGCTTCGTTATTCGCCTGTTTTCAGGCTCCGGCAATCGACGGAACCGGCCTTCAATCTTCCGTTTCGGTCTCGACATCGTTTTTTCCGGATCGGGGTCATGGGTTCGTGAGCACGGCAGGGCGGGCGCGCCGCGATTCTCGCCGTGTTTTCGGCTCATGATTCCTCGATCTCGAAAACGAATGCTGCCATCGATTCTTTCAGCTCTTAAAATTCCAGCTGGCCAGCCCGACCCGCATGCCCGACGGGTATTGCTTAATCAGAACAACTATGACTGCCGACATGCTGAGGGGCGTAATTCCTGAATTTGTCGACGCGGAAACCGAACAGACCTTCCGCCGATGCCGCGTGTCGGAAACCGTATATCAGGCGCGGGCCGCGATATGGGTTGCGGTCATTGCCGCGCTCTCTTTTGCGCTCAACGACATCAGGCAGGCCGGATTCGAGCTCGAGTCGGCCATCCAGTTCGGGCTGCGCTTCGCCGCGGTCGTGTGGTCGGCATGGCTGCTGTTGCGGTTGCGCCGGCCGATAGAGGCCCCCGCGCTCCATTGCCTGCTGCTGGCTTGGGCGATCGTCATCGATCTGCAGGCGATCGCCGAGGGTGTCGCGAGCCCGTCGAACTTGCTGGTCATGCAAACCGTGCTGTTCGGGCTCGTGACTTTCCTGCCGCTGCGCTTCGTGACGAGCGCGATCAACGGCGCGTGCTTTGCGGTCGGGCTCATCGCGATACTGCGATGGCGGTGCGCGGCGATGTCGCTGCTCTGTCCGATGTCGATCGCGATGGGTTTCGCGCTCGCGACGGGTTTGCAACAGCTCTGGCGTGTCGAGCGAATGCGCCGACGGGAATTCGCCCGCGTGCGCAGCGACGCCCATCAACGCGAGGCGCTGCAGCGCGCCAAGGACGCGGCCGAAGCCGCCGACCGAGCCAAGACGAGATTGTTGGCCGTAGTCAGTCATGAGGTCCGCGTGCCCATGAACGGCGTGCTCGGCTCGCTGCAACTGCTCGAGGGCTCGCGGCTGGACGCGATACAGCACCGTCAGGTCACTATCGCGCGAGATTGCGCCGAACATCTGATCGGCCTGCTCGACAGCATGATCGATTACGTGCGGCTGGGCGTCGTGGTCGAGGCGCCGGTTTCGACCGATTTCGATCCTCGGCAACTGGTTCAAGGCGTCGCCGAATTGATGCACGCGCGTGCGTTGGCCCGGCAGACAACCATCGACGTCGTCGTCAGTCGTGACGTGCCGCAAGCGCTGCACGCCGACGCCGGCCGCCTGCGCCAGGTGCTGATGAATCTGTTGAGCAACGCGGTCAAGTTCACCGAGCGGGGGCGCGTCGGCGTTTCGTTGGCCATGCGTGGCCGCGCGGCGGACGAGCTGCAACTGGAGATCGCCGTCGAGGACACCGGAATCGGCATTCCGGAAAACATGCTGGCGCGGATTTTCGATGACTTCGCTCAGGCCGACGAATCGATTGCACGCCGCTTCGGCGGCGCGGGCCTCGGGTTGGCCGTGTGCCGGCGCGTCGTCGGCATGTTGGGCGGCGCGATCACGGTGGCGAGCGAGCATGGCGCCGGCAGCCGGTTCCAGGTCGTGGTGCCCGTGGCCGCGGCGGCCGCGGCGACGCCGCCGGATACGCCCGCGTCACCTCCGTCGCGGCGGCTGAAGCTTCTCGTCGTCGACGACGATCCGATCAACCAGATCGTGATTGGCGGCCTCCTGACTCAGGCGGGCCACGACGCCATGCCCGTGGGCAGCGCGGAGGCCGCGCTCGCGCAAACCGCTCGCGAGCATTTCGACGGCGTGTTCGTCGACCTTCACATGCCGTTCGTCGACGGCATCGAAACGGCGCGTCGCATACGCGCGCAAGACGCGCGCGAACAGGCGCGGCGGGAGATGCCGATCGTCGTGCTGACTGCGGATCTCGTTGGCGTGCACAGCGCCGGCGCGGCCGATGTCTTTACGTCGGTGCTGGTGAAGCCGATCCGGCGAGATGCGCTGCACCGGGTGCTCGAGACAGTCGGCGGCACGGCTGTCGCGCGGCCTCGACCTTCGGACAAGATCTGGCCGACGGACGCGGCGGTGGATCTCGCTTGTCTGAGCGAGCATGCCGACGCGCTCGGCGCCGCCGCGCTCGGCTGGCTCGTGCATCAGTTCAGGCATGCGGGGCGACGTTTGCTGAACGAGCTCGGCGAAGCCGTCGCGCAGCGCGACGCATATCGAATCAACGCGCTTTCACACCGGCTGACGAGCTCGGCGGCGGCATTGGGGCTCGCGAGACTCGGGCGTCTCGCCGAGCGGGTGAAACGGGCGGCCGCTCGGGACGACGCCTCCGAGCTTGCCGCACTCGTGGTCGCGCTCGGCATCGAATTCGAACACAGCTTCGACGCATTGCGCAAAATCGCGCGCGAGGCGCGCGGTGCGCGGCGCAGTCGTCAACTGCCGCGATTCACCGCGGCATCGAGCCGGTAGCCGATCCCGACTACCGTGCCGATCGGGCAGCGCATCGTGCCGGCGTCGTCGGACATCTTGCGGCGCAATCGGGCGATCAAGGTGTCGACGCTGCGCGAGTCCGCCGTGTGCTCGCGCTTGCTGACCACTTCGAGCAGATACTCGCGCGTGAGCGTCGCGCCGCGAACCATCACGAGCGCGGCCAGCAGATCGAATTCGCGCGGGGTGAGGGGCAGCACGGCGCCGCCCGACAGCGCGAGTTCCCGGCGCCGAAGGTCGATCAGCCAGCCGCCGAACGTCAGCACCGAGTCGACAGGCGCGATCTCGCGATACAGCCGTTGCCGGCGCAGCAGGGCGCGCACGCGGGCGAGCAGCTCGCGCAGTCGGATCGGCTTGGTGATGTAGTCGTCGCCGGCGGTTTCCAGGCCGAGGACGCGATCGATGTCGCCGTCGCGTTGCGTCACGAAGATGATGCCCGCGGCGCTGTGCTCGCGCAGCTCGCGGGCGAGGGAGATGCCGTCGCCGTCGGGAAGGTTGATGTCGAGCAGCAGCACGTCGGCTGGCGCGGCGCGCAGCGCCTCGCGGGCTTGCGCGACATTGTCGCTGGTGAGGAGGTCGAAGCCCGCGTCACTCAGATAGCGGGCCAGCATCGTGCGGGTGATGGGGTCGTCTTCGACGACGAGGATGCGGCCCGGCGAAGCTTCCATGGTTTCTCCTTCGGGATAACCAATTCAGGCAATCGATTCGCGGATTGAAAAAATTCGGTTCCGATTCCGCCGTTGACGTCAGCCGACACATTGTCCGCCGTCATGTTACGCGGAGCGCGCAATCGAATGTTCGACGTTCGCCTGCCGCCGCACGGCAGCTTGCCGCTGTCACGGCTCTGTCGCTGCGTGACGCCGCGCCCCATGTGAACAACGATTGACAACGGCTCGCTCGTCTCATTCGGTGGCGCGCGCGGCTTGCATACTTCATGTACTCGCGATGGCGCGCGGCTACGCCGCGCCGTCATCGCGACACGCCAATGAATCACGCGAGGGAGACGCCAGATGCGGACTGTTTCCGGATTCGACATCACGCAGGCAGGAGCGCCCGCCCGCGTCGGGCAAGCGATGAAGTTCGGCATGCGCATCTCGATGCCGGGATGATCGAAGTCGTCAACGCGCGAACGAGGCCATCGACGTGGAATCGCTTTTGCGAGGCGTCTATCGTCCCTATCGGACGTTCCCCGATCTGCTCGAATCGTTGGTGCGCGCATTCGTTCGGCAACTGGGCGTGGGGAGCGCGTCATTGTGGCTGCGCGGCGTGGGCGTCCTGCAGTCGAATCGCAACGGCGAACTGTTCGATCTCGCATGGCTCGACGAGACGAACGTCGACGAACATACTGCGCCGGACGAGCATTCGGCGCGATTCCCGGTCACATATGCGGGCGAGCAACTCGGCACGCTGCGGCTGAATGCGCGGGGCGGCGCCGGCCGTTCGGACGCGTTCGCCGAGTGGGGGGCCGCCTTTGCGCATCGCTGCGCGCTGCTGTGCAAGCGTTACGACGTGCAACGGTGGGCCCAGCAGCGTTTGAGCCGCAGCTTGCTGCTGGTGGGCATGTCCGAGCCGTTGCACCGCGTCGAGGTTTTCGTCGAAAAGGCGTCGTTCAGCACGTTGCCCGTGTTGCTCACCGGCGAGTTCGGCACCGAGAAAGCTCCGTTGGCGGCGGCGCTGCATTGTTGCGGCCCTCGGCGGGACGGGCCGTTCATCGAAGTCAATTGCGCCGATCCTGCCGGCGAGCCGGCGCAATGGTTCAAACAGGCGGCGGGCGGCACCCTGTTCTTCAACGGCATCGACGAGCTCGCGCCCCGGCTTCAGAACCAGTTGCGCCAGCATCTGCATTCGCGCCTCGGGCAATGGCTGGTGGTGCCGGACGAGTGCGAGGTGCGCGTGGTCGCGTCGACGACCTCCGATCTGCGACGATGCGTGGAAGAGGGGCGATTCTCGCAAGCCGTGCTGGCCGAGCTCGATTTCCTGTCGGTGACGGTGCCGCCGCTTCGCCTGCGCCAGGACGACATCGCGCCGCTGATCGTCGCGGCGCTCGAACATCATGGCTACGTCGCGAAGCGCAAGTGCGGCGACGCGCTGCTCGAGATTTGCCGGCTCTATGCGTGGCCGGAAAATCTGTATGAACTGGAGCGCGTGATCGCGCGTCTTGCGGTCATGACGGGCGATGCGGCCATCGGCCGCGCGGATGTCGCGCTTCACGTGCCGTGGCTGATTTCTCAGCCGCGCAGCGAGCGCGCCGGCGCGACGCGCGTTTCGGATCGCGACGACGACATGTCGCCGCGCGCGACGGAGCCGGACGCCGCCGCATTGCGCGCTTCGGCGACGCCTGCCCACTGGGCCCGGTGCGCGATGATGCGCAATGGCGCGGAGCTGGCGCGATTGCATAAGGCGCTGCGCAAGGCGCTGCTGTATCTCGGCGAACATTACGCCAATCCGGTTTCGATGGAGCAGCTGGCGCAGCATGCGCACGTGAGCCCGTCGCATTTGAGCTACCTGTTCCGTCACACGCTGAATGTCGCGTTCAAGCCGCTGCTTCAGCACATTCGCATCGAGAAGGCGAAGGAATTGCTGATGCGCGACGACTGTCCGCGCGTGACCGAAGTCGCGCTGAGCGTCGGCTTCGGCGACCTGAGCCACTTCGAAAAGAGCTTCAGGCGCATCGTGGGGTTGAGTCCGCGCGAGTTCAGGGGCTCGATTGCGTGACGTGCCGCTGCCATCGCGATACGGACGGGGCGGACGGGTCTTTCAGCTTCGACGCGCTCAGGTCCACCTGCATCGTTGCGGGCATCAACACGCAGTTTGCAGGTGCTGCCACGCCATCGCGCCTGGGTAGCCGCAACCGGCAGGCGAGCTGCAGTGGGCCGGGGAAGATGTCGGTGTCGAAGCCTGCGTAAAAGGGCATGGCCTTGGTCCTTTTCCGACGAGCATGTCGATCGATGTGTCGCGCGAGGCGACACCGCGCGGCCTCTGCGGCCACCACCGATCAAATCACGGGGAGTAGCGTTTTCAGCGCCTCGTATTGTCGCGAGATTGCCTGGCGAACCAGGTAGTCCTCGATCAGAGCCGCAGCGACTTTGCGTTGCGCGGCGATTTCCGGCAGCGATGCGTAGTCCAGATCGGGATCGACCGGGTCGCGCCGGAACGGCGCCTCGCCTCGCGTTGCAGTGGTAACGGACAGATAAGCGATTGCCTTGCCCCCATTGAACACCACCATCGTCGACTCATGGGTGACACCGGTGGCGCGCGGCACGCTATAGACTCGAAAACGCACCGAGTTTTTCCGCCGAGCGTTTTGGGCGCCGGCGGAGCCTGAATCGAGCAATGTCTGGAACAACGCGAGTAGCACATCCACTTGCACCTTGGTGGCCACGCGAATCATCATGGCCTGAAACACCCCCGAAAAGCCAATCTTGCTCGGTGACAGGTATTCGTTCTGTTCCAGGAAGCCGATTAACACCAGGTCGTCGCTGAACGCGGCTTCGAGTATGCCCGCGGCGACGGCGGGGGGAAGCCTCTTTATCGCGTCGTCGAACCATCGCCTTAATTGGGCCCGCTCCTTGTCGAAGCGAATCGGCAACGTCAAGCTGACATGGCCTTTTCGATCGAAACAGCCTTCCTGGCTCGCTGCGCTGTCGGCAATCCGGTCCATCAAGTTGCGGGCCAGGCGGTAGGCCGGATCTTTATTCCCCAAGATGTCTTCCTTCTGCTTTTCATCCTTGACGTGATCTTTGATCTTTTCGGTGACTGTGCTGTTGGGTTTAGGAAACGGCGTGTGGCGATCGATTACCTTGGCCATCTCGCCGTCGCTTGCGCCAGCCATTGCGCTAAGTGCGTGGATGATGTCTTGCCACTGACTCGCGTCACCGTTGTCCCAGATTAGTTTGAAGCGCGTAAAACGTTTCGCGAGCTTGTCCTGATGATGCGAGCTACCGTCTGCGATCTCGCACAGCATCGTGGCGATTTCTCGCAGGTGATACATGATGTTCGGCAACGGCAGCTTCACGGGCCCGTGGGAAGGATTGGTGCCGTCAGGCATTTTCACTCCGACATCGTATTTTTCGATTTCGATTAGCCCCTGCGCCAGTTCCTCCCAGACCGTCACCGCCTCGATCGTGTCGCGCCGCGGCAGCGTGACGTCGATCAGCTCCATCAGCACCGGCTTGCGAATATCCCCCACGTTCTCTTGACGGACCGGCGGTTCGTGTTGATCCAGCTTCGCGTGCCAGGTGTAGCCAAGCCGGTGCAGGATGAATGGTCGGATTGCGTCATTGAGCAGGATGCCGGGAATGCGCTTTTGCTCTTGGGTCGACATGTTCGGATCAGATATCCGGCGCTGGTCGTTGGTCCAGAGCCCGAGACGCTGCTGGTCGAACACCCGCCGCAGCGATTGTGGGTCGTCGTATTGAAGCGTATAGGCTGAGCATTTCCCTCCATCGAGCGTGGCTCGCTCGTCTGTCCAGCGGTTGCCCGTTTCTTTGACGAATTCTCCGGCTACCGACGCGATTTCTGCGCCGGCTTCGATCATGGTGTTCATCACCAGTTCTTCCAGAAGGCCATAGATGATGGCCTGCAGCGGCACCGGCGCCCAAGGGTCGACAATGATCTGCGTATCCCAGTCTGATGTACCGCCGCCGTATTGCTTAGCTTCCGCCCCAGTCGGATTCCGTACGCATTCGAAAGCATTGCCGCCCTTCATATAGAACTTCACCAGGTCACGGTTCGGGGCTAGGCAGTACTTGTCTTGTAGCGATCGGTTCAGTTGGGCAATGTCGGTGTCGATTTTCTGCAGCGCCGACAAGACGCATTCACGGATAGCCGGCGTTGCGATGGGGTGAGGCGTTGCCGTATTGCCGTCAGGCTTTGCCACATTGTTGATTTGCGTGGTCAGCCAGGCGCTCATCGCGCGCCGTGCCGATCGCTGGTCGTGCTCTTCTTTCATACGTGCTCCTAAGCTAAACCGCCGATGGCGGCACTCGACGAATGCCGCCGCAGCGTGGCGAGTTCTTCGTCGACGGCCGGCAAGCCCCCGGCCTCGTTCCGTCGCGATTTGATTGCGGCCTGGCTCGTTACAAGGTTGCAAGCTGAACGCGCACCTCTCTCGAAGTCGGGGGTATCCATGCGCTACTCCACCCGCCCCGCCGCAGCCGCCATCGCCTGCTCGGCCAGTCGCTGCGCTTCTTCGACCGCGCGAGTCTCGGCCTCGCCGGCTTGCCGCGACGCGTTCGCCACGGCGGCTTCGCTCGCGGCCGCACCGCTTAGCGCGGCCGCGAGCGCCTGTTCCGCGAGCTTTGCCGCCTCGTCGAGCGCGGCGTGACCGCCGTCGGCCGCGCCGGCGTGCGCCGTGCTGCTCAACGCGGCCCGCATCGCCTCGTCGCTGGCCGCGACCGCGTTGTCGACCGCCTCTTGCGCCTGCGTTTCGGCGATCTGCGAAATGGACTCGGGCGGGTTCGTCGCCGATACGTTGCGTTGAGGTTTCATCGCTTGCCTCGCTTTTTCGACGCCGCAGCCGCAACGCCGGAAACAGCATCGGCCTTTCCGGTCGCGTGCAACGCATGCAGCGATTCCAGCAGCGCCTGTCTGGCTTCCATCACCATCTGCTCAGCCTTCGCGCGCGCTTCCCTGCGCATGTCGGCGACGACGGCGCTCGCGCTCGAGAAGTCCGGCGGCGCGTCGGCCGGCGTGATGCGCGGCGTGATGGGTGGCGTGATGGACGGCGCGACGCCGGACGGTGCCGACACGCGCAGCCGGTCGGCCACCGTTTGCGGATCTTCCATTCGTTCGGATACCTCTTGAATCGATATCTTGGGAATGCTCACGATGCGTTCTCCTGTTCTGTGGACGCTCGGTCCGACTCGATGGTCGCAAGCGCCGCCGGCGCGGCAGGTCTCGCGCCGAAGTCGCTCAGTGAAATCACGCCGTTGCCGCTCAACTGCAATTCGGCGCGCAGCTGCGCCGACTCGACGAGGAACAGACATGTCGCGCCATCCTGGCCCATCGTGCCGCGCTCGGGCTGGTGGGCCGCCAGAAACGACTGCGCCGCATGCATGAAGAGATCGACGATGCGCTTGGCCGCCTCGCCGGTCTCGCCCTTGTAGGCGGTGTGCTGGACGATCTGCTGCGCGCCCTGCGACAACCTCGCAAAACCCACCAGCCGGCCTTGAGCGAGCCAGTTGCGCACCGTCTGCGCCACTTCGGACGGCCCGGCCAGGCCCTGTACTTGCGGGCAGTCGAGCGCGCCGAACAGAACCCGCAGCAACGCTTGCGAAGCGTCGGTGGCCGCGGCATCGCGTCGCTCGGGCGTGGCGGCGCTGCTGTTCAGTTGTTCCGCATAGTCGAGATAAAACCGATAGAAGTCGCAGAACTCGTGCACGGTGCGCGCCTGCTTCAACGCGAACGACGCCGCTTCCTGCTGCAACGGCTGTTGCCTCGTGCTCTGCGGCAGGTGCATGAGGTTCGTGACCGCGAGGCTTTCGTCGAAGCCGAGCGCCTGAAACAGCGGCGCCGATTTGACGCCGAGTTGTGCGAGAAAACTGACGCCCGCGGCCAGTTCGTCGCGTGTGACGAGACCGTGTTCCGAGAGAATCTTCGCGACTTGCGCGGCCACGACGGAGGAGCCGTCGCCGCTTTCGGCGCGCGCGAGGACATTCAGGTCGGCCAGGCTCAGCGTCATGAGCTTCACCGGACTGACCATCAGCCCGAGTTGCGGCAGCAGCGTATGCCGCGACACGTGCAGCCCCTGCTGCACCGTGGCGATCAGCTCGGTTTCGTCCGCGAAGGCGTAACGCGCCGTCGGCGCGGTGGCGGCCCAGTCGAGCCACTCGGTGCCGCCGTCGACGAACTCGAGCGCCCGCTTTCCGATATCGGACAGCGCGTCGGGCTGCGGTATCAACTTGCCGGCAACGGATACGGTCATGGCAATGCTCCTTGGTCGGACTGCGGGTGCATACCGTCCGCTTCAGCCCGCCGGGAAGCCCTTGAGCACGGTCGCGGCGACCGTGCCGATCTTCGCGTAGTCGTCGGTCGCGGACTTCATCATGTCCTGCGCCTGGGTGAGCGCCGCCGCGTATTGCGGCTTGCCGGTGGCGAGGAACTGCGCCATCGCCACGCCGGCGGCCGTCGTCGCGATCGTGGTGATGTTGCGCAGCGCGTCGGTCGCGTCCTGTACCGCGAGCGCGGTCGATTGGGCGACCGACTGGTAGGCCTTGCCCGCGCCGCTCGTCAGCACCACCTGCGGGCTCATCGTCGCGAGCTGGCTCTGGTTGATCACGTCGATGACTTGAGAGTTCACCTTCGAGGGGTCCATGACATTTCCTTCGGTGTATTGAATTGTTCAGCAATCCGCATGAACCCCGTCAGCTCTTGCCGCTCGATCCGCCGTGGATCGGCGTGTCGCCGCCGGGCTTCGATAGGGCCGCCGTGACCGATTGTGCGAACTGATCCAGCGCATACTCGGCGTCGCCCGCGTCCTGCGCGGCCGTGTCGGCCGAGACCTTCAGCTCGTCGAGGGCGGCCTTGGCTTCACCGAACGCGGTCTCGCCTTCCTTGACGGCCGCCTCCACGACGGAAACGGGCGACAATGATTCGTCGGGGCCCGGCAGCGGATGCACGTCGGGCGGCGGCGTCGGCGCGGGCGGCGGAGGCGGCGGCGGGACCGGGAACGGCACGGCGAGGATCTTCGCGCACGCGGCCGTCAGCGCGGCCGAATTGATCATGCCTGCGCTTTGCTGGCGGCTCACCGCGTTGTGCATTGCCATGCCGAGCGTCTCCAGCAAGACGGCGTCGAGCATGCCGAACGCTTGTGACGGCGCTTGGCCGGTCGTCAGCGTGACGACGTTGCTGACGGCGTCGACGATTTGACTGTTGACGGAGCTGTCATCGGTGCTCATGACGGTTAGCTTCCCTGTTGGCTTCCCTTTGCGATGATCAAGGCGAGAACCTGAGTCGTGGCCGCGCCGGCGATGACCTGGCCTCGCTGCTGATTGGCGACGGCATTGCTCATCGCGATGCCGAGGCTGTCGGCCATCGCGAGATAGGTCATTGCCATCGCGACTGCGGCCGTTTGACCTACGGCGAGCTCGGGCATCGCGCAGACCGGTTCAGCGGAATACTCGATGGCTGGCGCGCGCGGCGCCCGCGTACCCCGGTGCGTCGGCCGCGGGCGTCACGCGTGGTTATTTCAGGCCGAGGATTTCCGCGGTGGCGGCGCCCGTGGTGCCCGTTTCCACCGTCAGCAGCGTGGACACGGCCTGCGTGGTGGACGCCTGCATCGTCACGTACGATTGCTGCTGATTGTTCGTGGCGTTGTGGGCGGCGTTCGACAGCGCCTGGCTCGTCGCCACGTACAGGTTGCCCATCGCGACGGATGGCGCGTCGCCCAGTACCTTCGTGTTGACTTGCGAGACCGAATCGGTGATCTGGCTGTTGACTGAAGTGGGAAATGCCATGATTCATACTCCTTAATATATGGATGACGAGGCGTGGTGATCGACGCAGGACCCTCAGCCGAGGATCTTCTTGGTCGCCATTGCCGTACTGCCGGTATCCAACGAGTACAGCAGCGCGACGCCCATCGTGGTCGCAGCCTGCGCCGTGACGTACATCTGCTGTTGCGCCAGGGTCGCGTTGTGTGCCGCGTTGGCCAAGGCCTGCGCCGTGGCCTGGTACAGGTTGCCCATCGCAATGGACGCAGACACACCCAGCACCTGGGTGTTCGCCTGGGTCACCGAATCGGTAACCTGGTTGTTGACGGCGGTGGGAAAGGCCATGTGCTCAACTCCTTGGTGTCAACGGTCGCCGGCAGTCCTCAAGTGCCGAGGATCTTGGTGGTGGCGATCCCGGTCGTGGCCGTGTCGAGCGAATACAGCGTCGCGACGCCCATCGTGGTGGCGGCTTGCGCCGTGACGTAGCTCTGTTGCTGCGCGTAGGTCGCGTTGTGCGCCGCGTTGGCCAAGGCTTGCGCTGTAGCCTGGTACAGGTTGCCCATCGCGATGGCCGGCGCGTCGCCCAGCACTTTGGTGTTGGCCTGGGTGACGGAATCGGTGATCTGGTCATTGACGCTGGTCGGAAAAGCCATGTCGGGCTCCTCAATGAATTAGGCTTGGGCGATCAGCTGCCGAGGCCGCGAACGCCGGTGCTCAGGATGTCCTTGGTCGATACGCCGGTGGCGGCGGTGTCGAGCGAGTACAGCGTCGCCACGCCCATCGTGGTGGCGGCTTGAGTGGTGACGTAGCTTTGCTGCTGAGCGTTGGTGGCGTTGTGGGCGGTATTGGCGAGCGCTTGCGCCGTGGCCTGATAGAGGTTGCCCATCGCGATCGCCGGCGCATCGCCCAATACCTTGGTATTGGCCTGGGTGACGGAATCGGTGATCTGGTCGTTGACGCTGGTCGGAAATGCCATGGTTGCTCCTTGATGAACATGAAGCTGCCTTTCGGCGGGATGTGTTTTCGGTACGAACCCTGCGTCGCTTGGTAGGTCCGTGAAAACATCTTAGGAAAGCAACCGTGGGCGCAATTGGTGCGATCTACGGAAAACGCGGCGCCGAATCGGAAAAACGGTCGTAATCGGCCGAATGAACGGGCCGCGCGGATCAGCGAATTCGCCGTGTCGGCCTCGATTTCCGTCGTGGAGCGAATTGCGGCGTGCGGAAAAAGCGCCGATTTGCGGGGGAAGTTCCGATTGGATTCGGGCGGACGTGAAAGGGCGCCGCCGGCCGGATAAGAAGTCTCGGGTGGTCTCGGGTGCCGCTTCGATGGCCGGCGGCGCGGACGATGCGTGAACTGGCGGCCGGGACGTCTTGCTTCGACGCAGCGTCATGCGATGTGATGGTTTGCGGCGGCAGCGGCGGTGGCAGCGGTAGCGGTGGCGGCGGCGGCGGCGGTGGTCGCGGTGCGGTGGCGGCAACCGCAACGGCAACCGCAACGGCAACCGCAACCGCAACCGCAACCGCAACCGCAACCGCAACGGCAACGGCAACGGCAACGGCAACGGCAACGGCAGAGGCAGAGGCAGAGGCAGAGGCAGGCGGCCTCGGGTTCCCCGCTCGATTCCGGCGCGGGAAGCGGAGCCCGGTCGAATCCCGGTTTGCGACGCGTGCAAACGGGCGACGCCGGAGCCGCCAAGTCGTCCACGCGTAATGAGTCAGGGGAGGAAAAGTCGGGGCGATGCGCGTCGCCGGATTCGGGGCAATCGGGCGACGGGAACATGGGGCGCCGGGCAGGGCAACGATTCACGCGCATTCCGCCGCGCTCGGGACAGCCATCGTCCGGCGCTCGCGCGCGAGTCAGCTTGTGGCGTCCGAGGGATGAGCGGGGACGACGAAGGCGCCGGCAGGCGGCGCGAATGAAGCCGATTCGCGATATCGATCGTCGCGAATGAGCACGATCGACGCCGGCTCGGCTTGCTTCGAGAGCCCGTGCCGACGCGCGAGCCGCGCCCGGCGATCGAGGGGCGTATTTAGGGCGCGGCCGTCGCGACGCGGCCGTCCGGCCCGTAAAAGCCGTTGCGCTGCGGCGCGGCGCGCAGCACGGAGAGCGTGCGTTCGTTGTAGTCCATCCGAATGCGGATCAGCATTCCGTTGATCGCGTTCGCGTGGCGCGCGCGCTCGGCCGATTGCTGCAGCAACTGCCAGCCGTTCGCGAGGCGCGCGTCGGTTTCGGCCGCGCGATCCATTCCTTTCTTGCCGGCCGGCAGGCCGCGCGACGCGAGCAGCGTGTCGCGCTGGCGTTCGAGCTGCGCGAGCTTTTCGATCAGCTCGGTTTTCCTGTCGACGATGCCCGGCAGCGCGTCGATCGGCGATGCCGTCGTCAGCGCCTTTTCCTCGTAGGCGAGCAGGGACGCGAACGCTTCGATCGTCGCGTGCTCGTCGTTGACCGTGGCCAGCAGTTCGTCTCTCATCTCGTTTGGCTCGACTTGGCGGCGCGCGGACCGTCCGTGCGCCGTGTTACGCATTCCGTCGTCCGGCCGTGAAGCCGGCTCAGCTGTTGCCCGTTTGCGGCGGCTGCTTCAGCAAATCGCGGGCGGTCTGCAGGATTCCGTCGGCGATCTTGCCCGTGTCGATCGACAGCGTGCCGTTCTTGATCGCGTCCCGGATCGCCTCGACCTGCGCGGTATCGATGTCGGCGCTGCCCGAGGCGGCCAGGCCGCGCAGCGTCGACGACAGGCCGGACAGGCTCACGTTCGCATCCCCGCCCGTCGGCGCGCTCGCGGCGCCGGCAGGCGCCTGAGCCGCGGCCGGCTGGCCGGCTTGCGTGCGAGCCGTGCCCGCACTGGCGTTCGACAGCGTGCGGGCGTTCGAAGTAGTGGTGGAATCGACTTTCACGATGGTGTTTCCTGTACGGGTTTGACCACGATAACGGCAAGGCCGGCCCGAACTTTAGCACCCGTTTTTCGGTAAATCCCTGAATCAACGAAAGTTTGCAATCTTAGAGGGGGATCTCGACCGTCGCGGCGTCCTTGACGATCGCCGTGACGATCTGGCCCGCCGCCATCCGCACCCGCACCTGCTGGCCGGGCGCCGCGTTGTTGAGCACGCTGCCGTCGGCCGAAATCGTGAATCCCTGCCCCGACGCGACGACCCGCACCGTCTGCCCGATCGACACCGACGCCGCGCTCTTCAGCAGATCCTGGCGCAGCGGCAGCCCGGCCGCGACGCGCGTGAGCGCGGTCGCGCCGACCGCCTGCTGAGGATCGGTGATCACGGCGAGCGGCAGCGTCGTCAGGTCGCCGTCGCGCGCGACGAGATCGGCGGCGGACAGCGTTTCGCCGGGCGCGATCTGGCGCGCCGCGATGTAATAGGTCGCCTGGACGGCGAGTTTCGCCTGCAGGTAGATCGTCCACGGACGCTCGCCCGCGCAGCGCACGCCGACCGTCGTGCGGCCCCACAGGCGCGCGCCCGACGGCAGGAACGGCTCGAGCGTCGTGCATGCGGCGAGGCCGCGCGGGAACGCTGGCGCGACCGTGATGGTGGTCTTGCCGGGCAGGCCCGCCGCCTGCTGTTGCAGGAACGCGAGCGCCGCGCGGCGGATCGTTTCTCCGTCCTGCTGGCCGGCCGGAACCGGAATCGGGGCCGGAATCGCAACCGGGGCCGCGGCGGCCGGCGCGGCCGGGGTTTGCGCGCCGGCGGCCGACGCGGCGGACGCCGCCGTGCGAAGCGGCGCGGGACGGGCCGGCAGCGCGCGCGGCGCGGGCTCCGCGCGCAACGACACGGGAAGCACGCCGCTTCGCGTGGCGGCTGCGGCTTGCGCGCGCCGCGCCTGCCACGGCTGGGCGGTTGCCTGCGCGTTGGCGGGCTGGCCGGCGGACGCGCCCGCGTCCCGTGCGACGACCGTCGCGACCTGCTGCGCATCGGCCGGCGCGCGCGGCGCGGCGCCCGCGCGGAATGCGGGATTGGCGCCGGCGGCGACGCTTGCCGCCGGGTTGTTCCGATTCGCGGGGATGGGCGCGTTCGCGCCGCCCGGAGGGGGCCATCCGGCTCTCGCTGACACCGTGCCTGCCGAAGGATTCGATCCGGCCGTCGGCGATGCGGAGTTCGCGCCCCCGGAATTCGCGCGCCCGGAATTCGCGCCCCCATTGCGCGCGCCTGCCGGCGCGGCCGCATTCGCTTGCCTGCTCCACCCGACGGCGGGCGGTGCCGCGATCCGGTCGCTCGATGCGGCCGGGCTCGGTTCGATCACGATCGGGCCGTCGTTTCGTTCGGCTGCCGTCGCGGGGCGGGCAGGATCGTCCGATCCCGCGCCGGTCCGGCCGGCCCACACGGCGGCCGCCTGGGCGGCGGCCTGCGCGTTCCACGCGCCTGTGCCCGCCGCATGGCCCGTTCCGTTCCGGCCGGCCGCGCCCGGCGTGCCGGCCCCCGCGGCGTTCGCCGCGTTCGCGAGCGCCGTCTCCGCCGATTCGCCGCGCCCGGGAATCACGATCATCCCGCCGTCGCCCGCCTGTTGCGCGAGCGCGCCGCACATCCAGCCCGCCAGCGCGAGCGCCGCCGCGAAGCGCGTGCGCGTCGCGCGGCCTGCGTCAGTCGTCATCGCGCCCTCCTCGAAACCGTTTGGTACGGGTTGCATTCTAGGGATGGGCGAGCGCCGGCAAACCGCGAATAGAGGGGCCCTTTGCCGGTTATTCGCCCGATTGCCCGTTGCGTCGCCCGCCTACCATGCGTCTCATGGAAAAAAGCCTCTTTGGCCGCCCGTGGTCGAGCGACTGAGCGTCGCGGTCGATCGCGGGCGGCGAAGGAGCGGCGCATCTTCAGACGGAGGCTTGCAGATGCTGGACAAACTCGATGCCGAATTCGCATTCGGCCGCCAGGCGCTCGACGTGCGCGCATATCGGCAGGAACTGTTGTCGTCGAACATCGCGAACGCCGACACCCCCGGCTACCGCGCGCGCGACGTCAACTTCTCGTCGACGCTCGCCCGCGCGCTCAAGCAGGACGGCGCGGCGAGCGCCGGCAACGCGGCGCAACTGCCGCTCGCGCAGCCGGCGGGCGTGACGGGCGGGATGTCGATGGCGACGACGTCGGGCGCGCACCTCGCGGGCAACGTGAAGCTGATTCCGACGGGCGGCCCGAGCGACGACTACGGCCGCGCGCAGTACCGGATTCCGCAGCAGCCGGCGCTCGACGGCAACACCGTCGATCTCGACACCGAGCGCGTGCAGTTCGCCGACAACGCGGTGCATTACCAGGCCGGGATGACGGTGATGACCCAGCAGATCAAGACGATGATCGCCGCGATCACGTCGAATTCGAGTTCGTGACGCGCCGCTTCGGCGCTTTTTCCCGCGTGTCGCGCGCGTCACGGGAAACGGTTGAATGAGCGCGCAACGCGATAAGGAGTACGCATGCCTTCGTTGATGAACATTTTCGATGTCGCGGGTTCCGCGATGTCGGCCCAGTCGCAGCGTCTGAACGTGACGGCGTCGAATCTCGCGAACGCCGACAGCGCGACGGGCCCCGACGGCAAGCCCTACAAGGCGAAGCAGGTGGTGTTCGCGACCGCGCCGATGGGGCGCGCGCGCACCGCGTCGGGCCAGGGCGTCGGCGGCGTGCAGGTGACCAAGGTGATCGACGATCCGTCGCCGATGAAGACGACCTACGACCCGTCGAACCCCGCCGCCGACCAGAACGGCTACGTGACGATGCCGAACGTCGATCCGGTGCAGGAGATGGTCAACATGATTTCCGCGTCGCGCTCGTACCAGGCGAACGTCGAGACGCTCAACACCGCGAAGCAGCTGATGCTGAAGACGCTGACGATCGGCAGCTGACGCGCGGCTTTCCATCGACCGAAACACGCATAGCAGAGAAAGGCGAACCGGGATGACATCCTCCTTTACGACCATCGGCAGCAGCGGCACCACCGTGAACCCGCTGCCGTTCGACACGATGAGCTCGAACAGCCAATCGTCGAGCACGACGGGCACGAACGCGGCGAGCGGCACGAGCGGCGCCGGCAACGCCAGCGGCACGAACGGTACGAACGGCGCCGGCGGCACCGGCGGCACGAACGCGAACATCAACGTCGCGAGCTCGCTGTCGACGACGTCGGCGGCCGACCTGCAGACGACGTTCCTCACGCTGCTCGTCACGCAACTCAAGAATCAGGACCCGACGAGCCCCGTCGACAGCTCGCAGATGACGTCGCAGCTCGCGCAGATCAACACCGTGAGCGGCATCGCGCAGCTGAACACGGCGCTCACGTCGCTGTCGTCGCAGCTCACCGCGGGCCAGCAGACCCAGGCGGCGATGCTGATCGGCTCGAACGTGCTCGCCCCGGGCAACACCGTGCCCGTCAAGAGCGGCGCGGCCTCGCCGTTCGGCGTGCAGCTCACGAGCGCCGTGTCGAACCTGACGATCACCGTGAAGAACGCGTCGGGCGTCGTCGTCAACACGATCAACGCGGGCGCGCAGTCGGCGGGCACGGTGCCGTTCAACTGGACGCCGACCGACACGGCCGGCAACGCGCTGCCCGACGGCACCTACACGATCAGCGCGAGCTACACCGACACGTCCGGCAAGCAGTACGCGCCCACGACGCTGTCGTCCGCGCAGGTGCTGAGCGTCGTCAAGCAGGCGGACGGCACGCCGGGGCTCGTGCTGTCGAACGGCTCGACGGTCGGCTTCAGCCAGGTCGCGTCGATTTTCCCGAACACGAAGAGCGCGTCGAACGGCAGCTCCTCGTCTTCCACCAACTAATCCAGCTTCTTCGCTACGGAGACCGAGATGGGCTATCAACAGGGTTTGAGCGGTTTGGCGGGCGCGTCGAGCGATCTCGACGTGATCGGCAACAACATCGCGAACGCCAACACGGTGGGCTTCAAGGGCAGCACCGCGCAGTTTTCCGACATGTACGCGAATTCGGTCGCATCGGCCGTGAACAACCCGATCGGCATCGGCACGATGCTCGCGTCGGTGCAGCAGCAGTTCAGCCAGGGCACGATCTCGTCCAGCACGTCGTCGCTGAACGTCGCGATCAACGGCAACGGCTTCTTCCAGATGTCGAACAACGGCGTGACCACGTACTCACGCGACGGCACGTTCCAGCGCGACAAGAACGGCTACATCGTCAACTCGCAGGGCCTGAACCTGATGGGCTACGCGGCGAACGCGAACGGCGTGATCAACACCGCGGCGACCGTGCCGCTGCAGGCGCCGACGACCAACATCGCGCCGACCGCGACAACGAAGATCACCGGCCAGTTCAACCTGAACTCGCAAGATCCGGTGCCGACGACGACGCCGTTCAACTATTCCGATCCGACGAGCTACAACTACACGACGTCGGTGCAGGTGTTCGACACGCTCGGCGGCTCGCAGAACGTCAACCTGTATTTCGTGAAGAGCGCGACGTCGGGCCAGTGGGAGACGTACGCGGGGCCGTCCGGCCAGACGCCGACCGATCTCGGCGCGGTCAGCTTCAACACGGGCGGCACGATCACGGGCACGACGGTGCCGGGCGGCGCGCCGACGACGAACGTCGGCCAGTTCTCGTTCACGATCCCGACGACGACGGGCGCGGCGAACCCGCAGACCCTGACGCTCGACCTCACCGGCACGACGCAGTACGGCGGCAAGAGCGGCATCAACAACCTCGCGCAGAACGGCTTCGCGAGCGGCATGCTGACGACCTTCTCGATCGGCACGGACGGCAAGGTCACGGGCAACTACTCGAACGGCCAGACGTCGACGCTCGGCCAGATCGTGCTCGCGAACTTCAACAACCCGAACGGCCTCGCGAACGTCGGCAACAACCAGTACGTCGAGACGGCCGCGTCGGGCGTGCCGCAGATCTCGGCGCCCGGCAGCACGAACCACGGGACGCTGCAAGGCAGCGCGCTCGAAAACTCGAACGTCGACCTGACGAGCCAGCTCGTCGACTTGATCACCGCGCAGCGCAACTACCAGGCGAACGCGCAGACGATCAAGACGCAGCAGACCGTCGACCAGACGCTCATCAACCTGTAATCGCCTTCGCGGACAACAGCCAGCCATGGACCGACTGATCTATACGGCGATGACGGGCGCGACGCAGTCGCTCGAGCAGCAGTCCGTCGTCGCGAACAACCTCGCGAACGCGTCGACGACGGGGTTCCGCGCGCAGCTCGCGACGTTTCGCGCGGTGCCGATGAACTTCGACGACGGCAGCGGCAACGTCGATCCGGCGACGACGCGCACCTACACGCTGTCGTCGACGCCCGGCGCGGACTTCACGTCGGGCCCGATCGAGCGCACGGGCAATCCGCTCGACGTCGCGGTTCAGGGGCCGGGCTGGCTGTCCGTGATGCTGCCGGACGGCAGCGAGGCGTACACGCGCGCGGGCAACCTGCACGTGGACGAGAACGGGCAGCTCGTGACCGCGAGCAACTTGCCCGTCGTCGGCAACGGCGGCCCGCTCGCGGTGCCGCCGAACGCGCAGCTGACGATCGGCGCGGACGGCACGGTGTCGGCGCTGATGCCGGGCGATCCGCCGACCGCCGTCGCGATGATCGATCAACTGAAGCTCGTGAACCCCGACGCCGCGACGATGACGCGCGGCAACGACGGCCTGTTCCGCACCGCGGACGGTAATCCCGCCGACGCCGATCCGGCCGTGAAGGTCGTGCCGAATTCGCTCGAAGGCAGCAACGTCAATCCGGTGGCGGCGATGGTGTCGATGATCGACAACGCGCGCGCGTTCGAATTGCAGACGAAGCTGATCCAGTCCGCCGACCAGAACGAGCAGGCGGCGAACCAGCTGCTCAATTTCAGCTGAGCGCCGCGAAGCGCCAGACAAGGAGTCAACACGTGAACCGTTCCCTTTACATCGCCGCGACCGGCATGAATGCGCAACAGGCGCAGATGGACGTGATCTCGAACAACCTCGCGAACGTGAGCACCAACGGCTTCAAGGGCTCGCGCGCGGTGTTCGAGGACCTGATGTACCAGACCATCCGCCAGCCGGGCGCGAACGCGACGCAGCAGACCGAGCTGCCGTCGGGCCTGCAGCTCGGCACGGGCGTCCAGCAGGTCGCGACCGAGCGGCTGTATACGCAGGGCAGCCTGCAGCAGACGGGCGGCTCGAAAGACATCGCGATCAACGGCCAGGGCTTCTTCCAGGTGCTGATGCCGGACGGCACGAATGCGTACACGCGCGACGGCTCGTTCCAGACCAACGCGCAGGGCCAGCTCGTCACGTCGAGCGGCTATCAGGTGATTCCGGCGATCACGATTCCGCAGAACGCGACGTCGCTCACGATCGGCAGCGACGGCGTCGTGTCGATCACGCAGCCGGGCTCGAACAACGCGGTGCAGATCGGCGCGCTCCAGATCGCGACGTTCATCAACCCGGCCGGCCTCGACGCGAAGGGCGAGAACCTGTTCGCGGAGACGACGTCGTCGGGGCAGCCGAACGTGTCGCAGCCGGGCCTGAACGGCGCGGGCACGCTCAAGCAGGGCTATGTCGAATCGTCGAACGTGAACGTCGTTCAGGAGCTCGTCAACATGATCCAGACGCAGCGCGCGTACGAAATCAACAGCAAGGCCGTGACGACGTCCGACCAGATGCTGCAGACCGTTACGCAGATGTCGCGCTAACGGGCCCCAGGTCAGAAGCCATGAAGCAGGTTCGTTTCCTTCCGCCATCGGCGCGCCGCGCGCGCGTCGCGGCCGCGCGCCGTCCGGCCGCCGCCGCGCTCGCCGCCGCCGCGCTCGCGCTCGCGGGCTGCGCGCAGCTGCCGCGCGAGCCGATCACGCAGCAGCCGATGTCGGCGCCGCCGCCGATGCCGCCCGCGATGCAGGCGCCCGGCTCGATCTACAACCCGGGCTACGCGGGCCGGCCGCTCTTCGAGGATCAGCGGCCGCGCAACGTCGGCGACATCCTGACGATCGTGATCGCGGAGAACATCAACGCGACGAAGTCGTCGGGCGCGAACACGAACCGGCAGGGCAACACGAGCTTCGACGTGCCGACGGCGGGCTTCTTGGGCGGCCTCTTCAACAAGGCGAACCTGTCGGCGGAGGGCGCGAACAAGTTCACCGCGACGGGCGGCGCGAGCGCGGCGAACACGTTCAACGGCACGATCACCGTGACGGTGACGAACGTGCTGCCGAACGGCAACCTCATCGTCAGCGGCGAGAAGCAGATGCTCATCAACCAGGGCAACGAATTCGTGCGCTTCTCGGGCGTCGTCAATCCGAACACGATCTCGGGCCAGAACTCGGTCTACTCGACGCAGGTCGCGGACGCGAAGATCGAATACTCGGCGAAGGGCTACATCAACGAAGCCGAGACGATGGGCTGGCTGCAACGCTTCTTCCTCAACATCGCGCCGTGGTGAAGACGATGCGTACCTTGCTCGCGCGCGTCGTGCGCCCTCTCGTCCGATCGAATCGCCGCGCGGCGGCGCGCTGCGCGCTCGCCGCCTGCGCGCTCGCGCTCGCATTCGCGCCCGTCGCCGCGCGCGCGGAGCGCCTGAAGGATCTCGCGCAGATCCAGGGCGTGCGCGACAACCCGCTGATCGGCTACGGCCTCGTCGTCGGCCTCGACGGCACCGGCGACCAGACGATGCAGACGCCGTTCACCACGCAGACGCTCGCGAACATGCTCGCGAACCTCGGCATCTCGATCAACAACGGCGCGGCGAACGGCGGCGGCTCGTCGGCGATGACGAACATGCAGCTGAAGAACGTCGCCGCGGTGATGGTGACGGCGACGCTGCCGCCGTTCGCGCGGCCGGGCGAGGCGATCGACGTGACGGTGTCGTCGCTCGGCAACGCGAAGAGCCTGCGCGGCGGCACGCTGCTGCTCACGCCCCTGAAGGGCGCGGACGGCCAGGTGTACGCGCTCGCGCAGGGCAACATGGCGGTGGGCGGCGCGGGCGCGGCGGCGAACGGCAGCCGCGTGCAGGTGAACCAGCTCGCGGCGGGGCGGGTCGCGGGCGGCGCGATCGTCGAGCGCTCGGTGCCGAACGCGCTCGCGCAGATGAACGGCACGCTGCAGCTGCAATTGAACGACATGGATTACGGCACCGCGCAGCGGATCGTGTCGGCGGTGAACTCGAGCTTCGGCGCGGGCACCGCGACGGCGCTCGACGGCCGCACGATCCAGCTGACGGCGCCCGCCGATTCGGCGCAGCAGGTCGCGTTCATGGCGCGGCTGCAGAACCTCGAAGTGAGCCCCGAGAAGGCGGCGGCGAAGGTGATCCTGAACGCGCGCACGGGCTCGATCGTGATGAATCAGATGGTGACGCTGCAGAACTGCGCGGTCGCGCACGGCAATCTGTCGGTCATCGTCAATACGCAGCCCGTCGTGTCGCAGCCGGGGCCGTTCTCGAATGGCCAGACGGTCGTCGCGCAGCAGTCGCAGATCCAGCTCAAGCAGGACAACGGCTCGCTGCGGATGGTGACGGCGGGCGCGAACCTCGCCGAAGTGGTGAAGGCGCTCAACTCGCTCGGCGCGACGCCCGCGGATCTGATGTCGATCCTTCAGGCGATGAAGGCGGCGGGCGCGCTGCGCGCGGATCTGGAGATCATCTAAGTGACGACTTTCACGAAAGCGAACGATCTGTCGCAGCGCTTCGCGCTCGACGTTCAAGGGTTCGACGCGCTGCGCTCGAAGGCCGCGGCGGCGACGCCGCGCGAAGGCGTGAAGATGGTCGCGGGCCAGTTCGACGCGATGTTCACGCAGATGATGCTCAAGAGCATGCGCGACGCGACGCCGTCGGACAGCCCGTTCGATTCGAACTCGACGAAGACGTACACGTCGATGCTCGACCAGCAGCTCGCGCAGCAGCTGTCGTCGAAGGGAATCGGCGTCGCCGACGCGCTGACGAAGCAGCTGATGCGCAACGCGAATGTCGCGCCCGACACGCAGAGCGAAGGCGGCATGGCCGCGATGAGCGCACTCGCGAAGGCGTATGCGAACGCGAACGAGGCGCCCGGCAACGGCGCGCTCGCGGGCAAGCGCGGCTATTCGGCGGCGAGCGCGCTCACGCCGCCGCTCAAGGGCAACGGCGGCTCCGAGCGGGCGGACGCGTTCGTCGAGAAGATGGCGGGCGCCGCGCAGGCGGCGAGCGCGGCCACCGGCATTCCGGCGCGCTTCATCGTCGGCCAGGCGGCGCTCGAATCGGGCTGGGGCAAGCGCGAGATCCGCGGCGCGAACGGCGAATCGAGCTACAACGTATTCGGCATCAAGGCGACGAAGGGCTGGACGGGGCGCACGGTGTCGGCCGTCACGACCGAGTATTCGAACGGCAAGCCGCACCGCGTCGTCGCGCAGTTCCGCGCGTACGACTCGTACGAGCACGCGATGACCGACTACGCGAGCCTGTTGAAGAACAACCCGCGCTACGCGGGCGTGCTGAACTCGGGGCAGAGCGCGGAAGGCTTCGCGCACGGGATGCAGAAGGCCGGCTATGCGACCGATCCGCACTACGCGAAAAAGCTGATTTCGATCATGCAGCAGATCGGCTGACGCAAGCCGAGCAACCGTTCGGTACATTTCGGACCGCGCCAGGCCTGGCCTCGCGCGGTTTTAACGTTTGCTGAAAAAATAAACTCGGGTTTCGATCTAAACTTTGCGCTGCTGTTGCCGCTAAACGTGAGAGACCAACGATCGGGCGGATCGCGCCTGGTCATAACGCGCCCCCGAAGTCCGCCAGGCGCATCGAGATAAAATACCGGCAAGCCATGAATACCGAACAGTCGACGAGTCAGGCCGCGAGCGCCGCCGCGCATTCCGGCCATGATTACGGCCGCCGCAATCCGCTCGAGATCGGCGTGCAGCTGCGCAATCTCGTCAATCGAGGAGATTTCCTGACCGTCCAGTACCAGGGCGGTCAGCTTGTCACGCGCATTCTCGACGTCGACGTCGGCGCGCGAACCTTCGTGTTCGACTGGGGCGCGCTCGCCGACCAGAACGCGGGCATCCTCGCCGCGCCGGACTGCGTGTTTCATGCGGCGCCGGAGGGCGTGCGCGTCGAATTCTCGACCGCGACCCCGCGCGAGACCCGCTACGAGAACCTTCCCGCGTTCGAAGCCGATTTCCCCGACGTGCTGTACTGCGTGCAGCGCCGCGAATATTTCCGCGTCGACGCGCCGATCCTCGATCCTTACGTGTGCCGCGGCAAGCTGCCGGACGGCGAGACTTTCCTGTTCGAAGTGCACAACCTGTCGCTCGGCGGCCTCGGGTTGCGCACGGTCGACGAGCGCGTGTCGACGCTCGAGCTCGGCACGACGCTGCCCGACGTCGAATTGAACCTGAACGGCCATGGGATGCTGTCGCTCGATCTGCAGCTCGTGTCGCACCGCTCGACCGACGCGCCGAACGGCACGCGCCGCTACCAACTGGGCTTTCGCTTCCTGTCGCTGCCGGGCAGCGCGGAGAACACGCTGCAGCGCCTCATCACGCAGCTCGAGATGAAGCGCCGGCAGCTCGCGCGGGCCTGAGCCGCGCGGCCATCGCGCCCGTGCGGGCCAGGCCGCACGCGACGCCCGCAGCCATCGCGACGGCGCCCGCGCGCCGGCCGCGGCGCGCCGCATGCATTTTTGCGCGCGCATTCCCTCAATTTTTCTCACGCGCGGCCGTTATACCGGGAGTCTACGCAACCCGGCAGCCGCGGCGCGGCCGGCTCATAGGATCGCGCATGTCCAATACCCTCATGAACCTCGGGATCAGCGGCCTGAACGCCGCGCTCTGGGGGATCACCACGACCGGTCAGAACATCAGCAATTCGGCGACGCCCGGTTATTCGGTCGAGCGCCCCGTGTATTCGGAGGCGAGCGGCCAGTACACGAGCAGCGGCTATTTGCCGCAAGGCGTGACGACCGTGACGGTCCAGCGGCAGTACAGCCAGTATCTGTCGAACCAGCTCAACGCGGCGCAGACGCAAGGCAGCTCGCTGTCGACCTACTATTCGCTCGTCGCGCAACTGAACAACTACGTCGGCAGCCCGACGGCCGGCATCTCGACCGCGATCACGAACTACTTCACCGGCCTGCAGACGGTCGCGAACAACGCGGCCGATCCGTCCGCGCGGCAGACCGCGATCAGCAACGCGCAGACGCTCGCGAGCCAGCTCGTCGCCGCGGGCCAGCAGTATTCGCAACTGCGGCAGAGCGTGAATTCTCAGCTCACCGACACCGTCACGCAGATCAACAGCTACACCGCGCAGATCGCGCAGCTCAACGAGCAGATCGCGTCGGCGAGCGCGCAGGGGCAGCCGCCGAACCAACTGCTCGACCAGCGCGATCTCGCGGTGTCGAACCTGTCGCAGCTCGCCGGCGTGCAGGTCGTGCAGAGCAGCGGCAGCTACAGCGTGTTCCTTTCGGGCGGCCAGCCGCTCGTCGTCGGGAATGCGAGCTATCAGTTGGCCGCGGTCGCGTCGAAGTCCGATCCGAGCGAGCTCACGATCGTGTCGCAGGGCGTCGCGGGCGCGAATCCGCAGGGCAGCCCGCAGTACCTGCCCGACGTGTCGCTGACGGGCGGCACGCTGGGCGGCCTGCTCGCGTTCCGCAGCCAGACGCTCGATCCGGCGCAGGCGCAGCTCGGCGCGCTCGCGGTCAGCTTCGCGTCGCAGGTCAATGCGCAGAACGCGCTCGGCATCGACCTGTCGGGCAATCCGGGCGGCAACCTGTTCACGGCCGGCGGCCCGACCGTCTACGCGAATCAGGGCAATACCGGCGGCGCGACGCTGTCCGTGTCGTTCGCGAACGGCTCGCAGCCGACGTCGAGCGACTATTCGCTGTCGTACGACGGCTCGAAGTACACGCTGACCGATCGCGCGACGGGCAGCGTCGTCGGCACCGCGACGCCGACCACCAACCCGCCGACGATGACGATCGGCGGCTTGAATCTGTCGCTTTCGGCCACGCCCGCCGCCGGCGACGCGTTCACCGTGCTGCCGACGCGCGGCGCGCTCGACGGCTTCGCGCTCGCCACTTCGAGCGGCTCGGCGATCGCGGCCGCGTCGCCGGTGCTCGCGGCGGCCACGTCGACGAACAGCGGCACGGGCGCGATCACGCAGGGCTCGGTGAGCGCGGGCTATCAACTGCCGTCCGGCACGACGACGCTCACCTACAACGCGTCGTCGAAGACGCTCTCCGGCTTCCCGGTCGGCACGACGGTGACGATCGCGGGCACGCCGCCGACGTCGGTCAACATCACGAGCGCGACGACGCCCGTGCCTTACGATGCGTCGGTCGGCGCGTCGCTGACGATCTCGAGCACGACGCAGCCCGCGCCGTCCGGCGTGATGAACGGCGTGAGCGTGTCGCTGTCGGGCGCACCCGCGGACGGCGATCAGTTCACGATCGGCGCGAACAAGGGCACGAACGACGGCCGCAACGCGCTCGCGCTGTCGCAGCTCGTGAGCTCGAAGACGATGAACAACGGCACGACCACGCTGACGGGCGCGTACGCGGGCTACGTGAACGCGATCGGCAACGCGGCGAGCCAGCTGAAGGCGTCGAGCACCGCGCAGACGGCGCTCGTCGGCCAGATCACGGCGCAGCAGCAGGCGGTGTCGGGCGTGAACCAGAACGAGGAAGCGGCGAACCTGATGCAGTACCAGCAGTTGTATCAGGCGAACGCGAAGGTGATCCAGACGGCGGACTCGCTGTTCCAGACCGTGCTCGGTCTGTTCAACTGAACGAGGTAGACGGCGATGCGCATTTCCAGCTCTCAGCTCTACAGCCTGAACGTCAGCATGATGAACGACCAACAGGCGCAGATCGCTCAGCTCTACCAGCAGGTGGCGAGCGGCGTCAGCCTGACGACACCCGCCGACAACCCGCTCGCGGCCGCGCAGGCGGTGCAGCTGACGGCCACGTCGGCGACGCTCGCGCAGTACACGTCGAACCAGTCGACGGTGCTGACGTCGCTGCAGACCGAATCCTCGACGCTCACGAGCGTGAGCGACGCGCTCAACGCCGCGTATCAGACGATCATGCACGCGGGCGACGGCGGATTGTCGGACAGCGATCGCGCGGCGCTCGCCGCTCAGCTCCAGGGTTCGCGCGATCACCTGCTCACGCTCGCGAACACGACGGACGGCGCGGGCAACTACGTGTTCGCGGGCTTCCAGCCGACGACCGCGCCGTTCGCGAACAAGGCGGGCGGGGGCGTCAACTACAGCGGCGACTACGGCTCGCGCGTCGTGCAGATCGCCGACACGAACACGGTCTCGCAGGGCGACAACGGCGCGAGCGTGTTCCTGTCGGTGCCGTTCCTCGGCAGCCTTCCGGTGCCGGCCGCGGCCGCGAGCAACACGGGCACGGGCACGGTCGGCGCGGTCAGCATCACGAATCCGTCCGATCCGACCAACGCGCACCAGTTCACGATCACCTTCGGCGGCACGGCGGCGGCGCCTACCTATACGGTGACCGACAACACGGTCCAGCCGCCGACGACGAGCGCCGCGCAGCCATACTCGTCGGGCCAGGGGATCAACCTCGGCGGGCAGACGGTCGCGGTGTCGGGCACGCCGGCGGCGGGCGACCAGTTCACGGTGACGCCCGCCCCGCAATCGGGCGCCGACGTATTCGCGACGCTCGACACGGCGATCGCCGCTTTGAAGGCGCCCGTCGGCAACAGCCCGACCGCGTCGACCGCGCTCTCGAACGCGATGGCCACCGCATCGACGAAGCTGATGAACACGCTGACGAACGTGCTGACCGTGCAGGCCTCGGTCGGCGGCCGCATGCAGGAGGTGAAGGCGATACAGTCGGTGACGTCGACGAATTCGCTGCAGGCGGCGAACAGCCTGTCGAACCTGACCGACACGAATCTGCCCGCCGCGATCAGCCAGTTCCTGCAACTGCAGAATTCGCTGAGCGCCGCGCAGAAGGCGTTCGTGCAGATGCAGAACCTGTCGCTGTTCCAGTATCTGAATCCGTAAGCGTCGCGGCTCGCGCTCGGCGGCGGGGCGGCCGGCGAGGCGGGGGCGGGGCGACGGGTGATCGGTTCGTCGACGGCGCGGTTTGCGGCCGCGCCGCGCGTGCACGACGCATGGCGGTGATCAAGCGGGCGGCTCTTGCCGCCCGTTTTGCTTTTCGGGGCGGGCGTTTTACCGTCGGCATCGGTGGCTTCGGTGGCATCGGTGGCATCGGTGGCTTCGCCGGCGCCGCCGCCTTCGCAGGCGCGACCGCGCCGACGGGACGCAGCGGGACCGCTTTCGTGCGCTGTGACTTGCCGTGCGCAGCGGCAGCGGCAGCGGTTGCGATTGCGTCGCGCGCGTGGGGCACCGGCCGTATCGACTGCATCGGCCTTATCGGTCTCCTCAGTCCCATCGGCCGCGGCCAGGCGCGCTTTGTCGGCCTGGCCGCCTTTCCGAATCGGCGGCGCGCGCCCGGCGAGATCGCGCGCGGGGCTTCCAAGCCGCGTTCCTTCGTCACCCTCGCCGTCCGCGGTCGCGGCCCGTTTTCATCACCTCCGCGCGGATGCGCTTCCTTTCCCCTTCCTTGCGTTTCCTGTCCGCGCGCATCCCGCGCCGCGGCCGTTTTTGCGCGCCGCTTGTCAGCGCGATTCCCGCTTCGTACACTCGCGCGTGATTTTGCCTCGACGCGCCGTCGCGCGCGCCTCAATCCAGACAACAAGGAGAATTCCGCGATGGCCGATTCCTATTTCCCGCGTTGGCGCGCGCCGTCGCGCGACGACGCGGCCCGCGTTGTCGCGCCCGACGAGCGCCTGCCGTGGCCGCAGACGTTCGCGATGGGCGTGCAGCACGTCGTCGCGATGTTCGGCTCGACGGTGCTCGCCCCGCTTCTGATGGGCTTCGATCCGAATCTCTGCATCCTGATGTCCGGAATCGGCACGTTGCTGTTCTTCGCGCTCGTCGGCGGCCGCGTGCCGAGCTATCTCGGCTCGAGCTTCGCGTTCATCGGCCTCGTGATCGCGGTGACGGGCTACGGCGGCAGCGGCGCGAATCCGAACATCCCCGTCGCGCTCGGCGGGATCGTCGCGTGCGGCGTCGCCTATGCGCTGATCGGCGTCGTCGTGTCGGCGGTCGGCACGCGCTGGATTGAGGCGCTGATGCCGCCCGTCGTCACGGGCTCGATCGTCGCGGTGATCGGCCTCAATCTCGCGCCGATCGCGGTGAAGGGCGTGTCCGCGTCGACGTTCGATTCCACGCTTGCGCTCGTGACCGTGCTTTGCGTCGGCGGCGTCGCGGTGTTCGCGCGCGGGATGCTGCAGCGGCTCCTGATTCTCGTCGGCGTGCTGATCGCGTACGCGATCTATGCGGCGCTCACCAACGGCATGGGGCTCGGCAAGCCGATCGATTTCGCGAGCGTCGCGAACGCCGCTTGGTTCGGCATGCCGACGTTTCACCGCCCCGTGTTCGATCCGCACGCGATCCTGCTGATCGCGCCCGTCGCGGTGATCCTCGTCGCCGAGAATCTCGGCCACATCAAGGCGGTGAGCGCGATGACGGGCCGCAACCTCGACCGCTACGTCGGCCGCGCGTTCGTCGGCGACGGGCTCGCGACGATCGTCTCCGGCAGCATGGGCGGCACGGGCGTGACGACGTATGCGGAGAACATCGGCGTGATGGCGGTGACGCGGATCTACTCGACGCTCGTGTTCGTCGCGGCCGCGCTGATCGCGATCGCGCTCGGCTTCTCGCCGAAGTTCGGCGCGGTGATTCAGACGATTCCGGGGCCGGTGCTGGGCGGGGTGTCGATCGTCGTGTTCGGGCTCATCGCGGTGACGGGCGCACGGATCTGGGTCGTGAACCGCGTCGACTTTTCCGACAACCGGAATCTGATCGTCGCCGCCGTCACGCTCGTGCTCGGCGCGGGCGACTTCTCGCTGAAGTTCGGCGGCTTCGCGCTCGGCGGGATCGGCACCGCGACGTTCGGCGCGATCATCCTATACGCGCTGCTGCGCAAGGAGAAGGAGCCGGGGCCGATGGTGTGAGCGGCGGCGGGGTGGCCTCGATTGGCGTGCGGCTCGAATTGCATTGCCTGGTGCGGGGTGGTCGAAGTGCGGCGCACGAAATGCGGCGGTCGAAATGCGGCGGTCGAAATGCGGCGGTCGAAATGCGGCGGTCGAAATGCGGCGGTCGAAATGCGGCGGGGCTGCGATCGCATGACTTTCGTCGCGCGACTGGTCCGTCACCCGATTGGCGTGCCGCGCGCCCCTCGGCCACGCCGCGCTTCCCCGCTCGACGCCCGGCGGCTCATCAGCCCCCATGCGCCTGCGCTTCGAGCCACGCGCAGAACCGCCCGACGAGCGCCTCGCCCGCCGTTTCGCGCGGCGCGATCCACCAGTAGCTGCGCGTCGCGATGCGCGGGCCCGGCAGCGGCGTCACGAGCCGGCCGCTCGCGAGTTCGTCGGCGATGAGGGGCAGCGGCCCGAGCGCGACGCCGAGGCCGTCCACGGCCGCCTGCAGCGCCAGATAGAAGTGATCGAACGATTGCTTCTTGCGGCCCTTCATCGGCGTGCCCGCCGCCGTGAACCACTCGCGCCACGCGTCCGGGCGCGTGTCCGAATGCAGCAGCACGTGACGCGCGAGATCGTCCGCGCTCGCGATCGGCGCGCGCTTCAGGAGCGCGGGGCTGCACACGGGAATCACGCTTTCGTCGAGAAAGCGGCCGCTCGCGCAGTTCGGCCAGCGGCCGGGGCCGCGCCGGATCGCGACGTCGAAGGCGTCGAGCGAGCCGAGCGGCGCGTTCGAGGTCGACAGCTTCAGCTCGACGTTCGGCACCTCGCGCTGGAACCGCGACAGGCGCGGCAGCAGCCACTTCATCGCGAACGTCGGCAGCGCGTTGATGCGCAGCACGCGTGCCGCGCCCGTCTCGCGCAACTGCTCGGTTGCGCGTGCGATGCTGTCGAACGCCGCCTCGACGGTCGCGAGATAGCGGCGGCCTTCGTCGGTGAGCTTCACCCGCTTGCCGTGCCGATGGAACACCGGCTTGCCGAGCCACGCCTCGAACGCGGCAATCTGCCGGCTGATGGCACCGTGGGTCACATGCAGCTCTTCGCCCGCGGCGCTGAAGCTTTCATGTCTTGCGGCGGCTTCGAAGGCCTTCAGTGCCGGAAACGGTGGGAGATCGCGTGCCATGCTTGTGATTCTAGATCACAAAGGCGCGCCGATAAAATCGTTTGGACTCCGCGGCGATCGGGCGTAACCTCGGCTCGTGACAATCGCGAGGACTCCCATGCAATCCTGTTCCGAACCCGATGACGGCGGCCATGCGGTCGACGTGAGCGTCGCCGATCTGTTCATCGGTTTCCTCGGCCTCGGGCTGATCTCGTTCGGCGGCGCGCTGCCGTTCGCGCGGCGCGCGCTCGTCGAGGAGCGCCGCTGGCTGACGGCCGACGAGTTCGCCGATCTTCTCGGCCTCTGCCAGTTCCTGCCGGGCGGCAACGTGATCAATCTGTCGGTCGCGGTCGGCATGCGGTTTCGCGGCGTGCCGGGCGCGATCGCCGGCCTGCTCGGCCTCGTCGCCGGGCCGACGCTCGTCGTCATCGCGCTCGGCGTGCTGTATGCGAAGACGCAGCAGAACCCGGGCGTTCATCATCTGTTCGGCGGCCTCGCGGCGGCCGCGGCGGGCCTCTTGATCGCGATGGCGATAAAGGTGGCGAAGCCGCTGCGCCACGCGCGCACGGCCGCTTGCGTCGCGGCGCTCGCGTTCGTCGCGATCGCGGTGTTGCGCACGCCGTTGCTGCCGACGATGCTCGTGCTGACGCCCGTCAGCATCTGGCTCGCGTCGCGCGCCCCGCGCGGCGCGAACGAACGCGCGCAGGGAGTGCGGCGATGAGCGACACGCTCGTTTCCCTCGCGGTGATTTTCGGCCAGCTGTCGCTGCTCGCGTTCGGCGGCGGCAACACGATCCTGCCCGAGATGCAGCGGCAGGTCGTCGATGTCCATCACTGGATGAGCGCGCAGGCGTTCACCGCGCTCTTCGCGCTCGCGCAGGCGGCGCCCGGGCCGAACATGATGATCGTGCCGCTCGTCGGCTGGCACGTCGCGAGCTGGCCGGGCCTGCTCGTGTCGTCGCTCGCGAAGTTCGGGCCGTCGTCGATCGTGACGATGGCCGCGCTGCACGCGTGGGAGCGCTTCAAGGACAAGCCGTGGCGGCGCTACGTGCAGCAGGGGATGATGCCCGTCACCGCGGGCCTCGTCATCGCGAGCGCGGCGCTGATCTCCGAGGCGTCGAACCGGTCGGCGCTGCAATGGGGCGTCACGGCGGCGGTCGCGGCGCTCGCGTACCGTACCCGCGTGCATCCGCTGTGGCTGCTCGCGGGCGGCGCGCTCGTCGGGCTTATCGGCGGATTCGTCGGATAGCGATGGCGGGCGCGGCGCCGTGCAACGGCTGAGCATCGCGGCGTGACTTCGAGCGAGCCGGGAAGTTCGACACTGGGCCGTTGAATCTCGATTCTCGGGCTTCGGCCCCCTGGGCTTCGCGCGCCGGATTTGCGACGCAGACGTTTCGAGCGCATCGTCGCGGCATGCGATGCGCGGGTCGGATCAGCTCCGCACGGCGCGCTTGCGCCGTGCGACCGGGCGTCGCCGACGAATCCCGTCAACGTTCGCGCGAGCCGGCCGCGTTGCCGGGCGCTTCGCCGGCCGTCATTCGGACGAGTGCGCGTTGCGCTTCACGAGGCCGAGCAGCTTGCCGCGCTCGGCGTTCAGATCGCCGCCCGGCGACGACCAGTCGAGCACGTAGCCGTGATTGAGCGAATCGCGGACGATCGACGAGTAATCGGATTTCGCGAGCTTGCCGTCGCGCATCGCGCGGTTCACTTCGCTCTGCAGATCCGGCGTGAAGCCGGGATAGGCGGCGACGAGCGCCGCATACTGGCGCGCGTCGATTTCGTCCGACTCGCGGTTGAACGTCCACACGACGACGAGCACGATCGCGACGAACGGCACGAGGGTGTAGCGCAGGAAGAACTTGGCGGCTGTCATGGCAAGGTCGATGCGGTGAATCGAGAGGCGGTTCGCCGGCCGCGGGCGGCGGGCGCGGACGGGCGAGTATACTTCCGTCCACCGAATCAATTGCAAACAAGGTTGCAACACCATGTCGACTCTTCCCGCCTGCCCGCAATGCGCGATGGAAAACACGTACCCGGACGGCGAACATTATATTTGCGCGGACTGCGCGCACGAATGGCCGATCGCGGGCGAAGCGAGTGCCGCCGATGACGACGCGGCAGCTGTCGTGAAGGACGCGAACGGCAACGCGCTCGCCGACGGCGACGCCGTCGTGCTGATCAAGGACCTGAAGGTGAAGGGCTCGTCGATCACGCTGAAGATGGGCACGAAGGTGAAGAGCATCCGTCTCGTCGGCGGCGATCACGAAGTCGATTGCAAGATGGACGCCGGCAATTTCATGTTGAAGGCGTGCTATCTGAAGAAGGTCTGAGCGGCGCGCGACGGACGATGAATCTCGACGCCGCAAGCCGCAACCTGACGGTCGCGTCGCTGCTCACGCTGTCGGGCGGCTATCTCGACGCGTACACGTACGTCGGCCACGGCCACGTGTTCGCGAACACGATGACGGGCAACGTCGCGCTGCTCGGGATCAACGTGTCGGCGGGCGACTGGGCGCAGGCGCTGCATCACGTGCCGCCGCTCGTCGGTTTCGTGATCGCGGTGTTCGTCGCGCACACGCTCGGCCTCGCCGCGCAGAAGGGCTTGATTCGGCATACCGCGTTCATCAGCCTGATCGTCGAGATCGTCTTCCTCGCGTTCGCGTCGCTCGGCTGGCCCGCGATGTCGAGCGCGTGGCTGATTCCGGGCATTTCGTTCGTCGCGACGCTGCAGACGATGTCGTTTACGCATCTCGAGAACCTGTCGTACACGTCGGTGATGACGACGGGCAACCTGCGGCGCTCCGCGCAACTGCTGTTCGCCGGCCTGATCCCACGCTACGATGCGCTCGCGCTGCACGACTCGGGCCTGCTTGCCGTGATCAGCTCGTGCTTTCTGGCGGGCGCGGTGGCGGGCGGCTTCGTCACGCGCATGATCGGCGACGGCGCGTTGTGGGGCGCCGTTCTGCTGCTCGTCGCGGCGTTCGCTGAAATCGTTCGGCGCGCGCGTTACGATGCGGATGTCGTCGCGCGACGCGACTGACGACGCTGCGCGCGATGCGCGGCGCGGCGAATCCATCGAACGCATTGACCAAGAAACAAGAACGATAGCGAGGGCGTATTCATGCAGTTTTCTTCCGCGATTCCGGTGCTGAGGATCTTCTCCGAGCAAAAGGCAAAGGAGTTCTACGTCGATTTCCTGGGCTTCACGCTCGGATGGGAGCATCGCTTCGAGCCCGGCTTGCCGCTTTACGCCGAAGTGCGGCGCGGCGATCTGATCCTGCATCTGAGCGAGCATCACGGCGACGCGACGCCGGGCTCGACCGTCTTCGTGCCGCTCGAAGGCATCGACGCGCTACATGCCGAGCTGAATGCCAAGCGCTATCCGTATGCGCGCCCGGGTATCGAGCGATACGACTGGGGGCGGGTGATGCAGATCGCCGATCCGTTCGGCAACCGCTTGCGCTTTTGCGAGCGCGACGCGCAGGGCGCCTGAGCCCCCGAGCGCCGTCCGCCGGCGCGCATCGTTGCGCCACCACGACAACGCCGCGATTCTCGCGGCGTTTATTTTTTTACAGAGCTTACATCGTCATATGATTCGTGGGCCCGCCGCACGCGGCGGAGCCGGCCGCGGCCGTGGCCGAAGAAGAGACGGAGACAATTCACAAAGGAAAGCGCATGAAGCAAACCACCAAAATCGCGGGGCTGGTAGGAGGGGTGATGCTGGCGACCGCAGGCCAGCAGGCGATGGCGCAGAGTTCGGTGACGCTCTGGGGCGTCGCGGACGTGAGCCTGCGCTATCTGAGCAACTCGAACGCGCAGAACGACGGCCGATTTTTCATGACGAACGGCGCGATCACCAACAGCCGCATCGGCCTGCACGGCAGCGAAGATCTGGGCGGCGGCCTGAAGGCGATCTTCAATCTCGAGAGCGGCGTCAATCTGCAGGACGGCTCGTTCTCGGACAGCAAGCGCATCTTCAATCGCGCCGCGTACGTCGGCCTGACGAGCCAGTACGGCACCGTGACGCTCGGCCGCCAGAAGACCGTGCTGTTCGATCTGCTGAGCGATACGTACGATCCGCTGACGGTCGGCAACTATCTGGAGAACGCGTGGCTGCCCGTCGCGCTCGGCGCGGGCCTGTACGCGGACAACTCGGTCAAGTATCGCGGCACGTTCGGCGGCCTGACGATCGGCGCGATGTACTCGTTCGGCACCGATTCGACGTCGTCGACGGGCTCGGGCGGCTTCTCCGGCCAGATTCCCGGCCACATGGGCGCGGGCAACATGTACGGCTTCTCGCTGTCGTACGTCGCCGGGCCGGTGAGCGTCGCGGCGGGCGTCCAGCAGAACAGCGACAACTCGAACCGCAAGCAGACGATCTATCACGCGAACGTCGTCTACGCATTCAGCAAGGCGAAGATCTACGCGGGCTACCTGCACTCGAAGGACGACACGGGCTTCGTCGACACGCTGCTCGCGCAGCAACCGGGCCTCTTCACGACCGGCGCGCCGAAGCGCACGGGCCGGATCGACGACGGTCCGTTCGCCGGCGTGAGCTGGCAAGCGACGCCCGCGCTCACGCTGACGGGCGCGTTCTACTACGACCGGATGCGCAACGCGACGGTCGCGAACGGCCAGCTCGACAGCGGCAACCGTTACACGTTCGTCGGCCTCGTCGAGTACGCGCTGTCGAAGCGCACCGAGATCTACGGCACCGTCGATTTCAACAAGGTGAACGGCGCGGCGACGGTCGAACTGCCGGGCCGCAGCAACCAGACGGGCGTCGCGATCGGTCTGCGCAACATCTTCTGAGCGGCCGGACGCCGCGCGGAACGGCGGAAAGGGCCCGCGCGCGCGGGCCTTTTTTCGTTGCGGCATGCGGCGCGCCGCGCAATTCGCCGTCGATGCGCGCCAACCGCGTCGCACGAGGCGAGAACGCAGCGCGTGCATCGCACGCGACGCACGCCGTGCGGGTTAGCGCGCCGCCATCACCGTGTTGCTTGCCTGCTGCGATACTTGCGTGAGGATCTGCTTCGCCGCCGTGAACGACTGGTTCATGTAGATCTTCGTGAACGAATGGCCGAGCGGATCGGTGAGCAGATGCAAGCCGAGCGAGAAGTTCGACGGCAGCACCGTCTGCACGAGCCCGAGGCTGCCGATCACCGTATCCGACGACGACGTCAGATAGCTCGAGCCCGGCAGCAGATAGCGCGCCGCGTTGCCGACGTTCACCGCGCTGATCCTGCCTTGCGCGCGATCCGGCCCGGTGATCAGCAGATTCATCTCGAAGTTCGCGTACAGCGTGCCTTGCGAGTGGCCGACGAGCACGACCTTGCGGCTCTGCTGCAGGTACGTGCGGTACTGGTTCAGGTGATCGGGCAGCTCTGGAATGTTGTTCTTGGTCAGGATGTCGATGTATTTCTGTTGCAGCGCCGCGTCCATGCCGCCCGCCGGAATCGCGCCGCCGTCGATCGCACGCCAGAAGTCCGCCGGGTTCGTGCCTTCGACCGATTTTTGCTTGAACACCTGCCACAGATCGTTGAACGCGCCCTGCGTCGCGTTGTAAGCGTTGCCGTACACGTAGGCGTTGTTCGCGTCGCGCGCGTTCAGCTCGTTCTTCAGCACTTGCAGGCTCGCGATCGCATCGTCGAACGTGTTGTTGATACCGTTGACGAACACGATCGCGGAGCCGGGCGCGGCGGTTGCGGCCGTCACCGTCTGCGCGGCGTTCAGGCGCGTGGAGTAGGGCAGCGCGACGAGCGCGCCGGCAATCATCAGCGTCACTAACTTTTTCATCGAAAGTCCCCTCGGTTGATGGTTGAAGCGCTACAGCACGGGTAAGCTCAATTCGGCATGGACGTTGGATTGAAGCCGCACGAGGCGGAGCCGGGATCGTCGAAGAACTGGCCGCCTGCGAGCGACTGGAAGCGGATGTAGGCGAGCGTGTCCGCTTCGGTGTCGAGCATGACCGCGCGCGTGCCCTTGATCCGGTCGAGCATCGTCTGCTGGTCGACGCCCGCCTTCACGAGCACGCGTGCGCTCAGTGCGCACGCGATGCCTTTCGCGATCGCGTCGCCGGCCGTTTTCGCGTCGGCCGGATCGCGGACGTCGTTGACGGCCTGGCTCCAGCCATATGCGATCTGCGTGAGCGCTTCGCGCGTGACGGCCGAATTCGCGTATTCGTGCGCGATGTACTCGGCGACGCGCGGGGGAAGCGGCGGCGGCGCGGAGCGCGGCGCCGCCGATGACGCGGCGGTGAATGCGTTCGCCTGCGCGGCGGGAACGGTCGATTCCGCTCGCTCAGCCGGCGCGGCGGCGGGCGCGGCATCGGTCGACACGATCCGCGCGCAGGCCCACACGAATGCGGCGATCGCGAGCGCGGCCGCAGTTGGGTATTGCCATCGCATGTCCCCTCCTTTGTTGTTGTGAGTCTTGTATTGGTTGTGGACCGCGACCTGCAGCGCGTCGCGATCCGGCGGTCCTCGATCCCGCCAACGGCTCGCAAACGTTACAAGAAATCGATGCAACGGGGAAGCGTCACCGTATCGACAGCAAGGACTTCGCCTCGCTGCGATTCGTGTGCGGCGTCAATGTCTTCGATTGTTTCGTCGTGCGACGTGATGCACCGGTGCGAGAACGCGCGTCGAGCGATGCGCGCGCCGGCGCGAATCGAGATGCGGTCCAGCCCGATCATGCATGCGGAAATTGAAAGTGGCGTGACGGCGCGCGTGCGCTCGCCGAACCGCGTCGAGCGCCTACGAACGGCGCGCCGCGACGGCCGCCTCCGCGAACTGCCAGGCGAGCAGGCCCGGCACGAAGATCAGCAGATCGCGGATTCGCCGCGCGCCCGCGAGCCCGAGCGACGTTGCCGGATCGAGCCCGAGCGCGCCGCCGATCAGCACG
The DNA here is from genome assembly GCF_001526245.1 of Burkholderia sp. MSMB1498. Taxonomy (NCBI): domain Bacteria; kingdom Pseudomonadati; phylum Pseudomonadota; class Betaproteobacteria; order Burkholderiales; family Burkholderiaceae; genus Burkholderia; species Burkholderia sp. MSMB1498. The sequence goes on along the minus strand of NZ_LOYJ01000044.1, from coordinate 52,637 downwards.
AAGCCGCCTTCCTGCACGCCGAGCCCGCCCGGCACGAAGAACGCGGCGCTGCTGAGCGCCTGGATCAGCGCCTCGATCGCGAGCGCATCGACGAGCGACACGGGCGCGCCGAGAAAATGCAGCGCGAGCCAGATCTCGATCGACGTCGCGAGATGCTGCAGCGGCTGCCAGAAGAACAGATAGCGCATGACGGTGCCGCGCCGCCGCCAGACGGCTTTCAGCGCATCGTCGACCTGCGCGGAGCGATCGACGAGCGACGCGAGTTGACCGCCCGCGACGCGATTGAGCGCGTGCATCGCGCGCTCGAACGGCTTCGCATGTTGAACAAGTGCGAACAGGATCAGAAGCGGCGCGAGCGCGGCGAGTCCCCATGCGAACATGCCGGCGACGCGCAGCGTGTCCGACGTCGCGCGGGTGAGCAGATAGCCGACGCCCGCGAGCGCGAAGAGCGCCTGGCTGATCAGCGTGAGCTGCATGTCGGACACGAGGCTGGCGCTCGCCGCGGGCGCCGTCAAGCCGTGCGCGCGCAGCAGGCGAAACGACACGAACTCGCCGCCGATGCGCGCGACGGGCAGCAGCCCGTTCACCGATTCGCGAATCCACACGAGGCGCAGCATCGCGCGCAGGCGCGGCTGGTCGGGCGGCGCGATCAGCGTCTGCCAGTCCTTCGCATTCGCGAGCATCGGCAGCAGATGCGACGCGGCCGCGACGACGAGCCCGACGCCGGCGGCGCGCATCAGGCCGAGCACTTCGCGGGGATTGTCGCGCGCGACGAGCCAGAGCGATACCGCGAGTCCCGCGAGCGCAGCGATGCGCCCCGCGTGCTTCATCAGTTGCCGGTTGAGCACGGCGGGCGTGCCGGTTCGAGATCGAGTCGATTCGTTTTGCATGACGAAGAAAGGCCTATTCGACGCGCGGCGCCGATCAGGCATTCGGGCGTTTTTCAGGCGCGGGGCACAGGCGGCCGTCACGGTCGACATCGAAGCTGAAGCCGCGCCAGATCACGCGCGACGACGAGAAGCTCGCGACGAAGATGCCGAACGCGATCAGATCCGCGAGCGGCAGCAGCAACAGGTCGCGCACCGGCCGCTTCGTCGCACGATCGACGATGTGCTTCGCGGCGATGCGCGCGACGAGCGTGACGGGCACGAGCGACCATGCCCACGCCGCGCCGTTCGACAGCAGGGCGCCGAGCAGCGCGAGCGCGAGCGGATGCGTGAGCAGCGAGCCGAGATGGCCGCGCGGATCGACCGCGCGGATCGTGCGGCTCCAGCGCAATTCGTGCTCGGCGAGCCGCGCGACGCGCGTCTCGACGCAGCCGTGCTCGACGGCGAACGGCGGCACCGCCACTCGCGCGCCGCGCGCGCGCACCGCTTCGCCGATCGCGTGATCCTCGGCGAGATGGTGTGCGAATTGCGTGAGGCCGCCGATCGCGTCGAGCGTGGCGCGGCGCATCGCGATCGTCTGGCCGAAGCACGGCCGCGCAAGCTTGAGCGCGAGGCCCGTCACGACGCCCGGCAGGAACTGGTGATTGGTGACGAGCGCCTCGACGCGCGGCCAGAAGCCCGGATCGGGACGGCCGCGATACACGCAGGTCACGAGCTCGACGCCCGGTTCGTCGAGCTCGCCGACGATATGCCGCACGTAATCGGGGCCGACGCTCACGTCGCTGTCCGCGAAGATCAGCACGTCGTGCGCGGCGGCGGGCAGCATGTTGACGAGGTTCGCGATCTTGCGGTTCGGTCCGTACAGGCGTGCGTCGGCGACGATCGTCACGTGTGCGCGCGGAAATGCGTCGCGCAATGCGTCGACGGCACGCAGCGCGGGATCGTCGCGATCGTGCACGCCGAACAAATACTGGATCGGGCCGTCGTAGCGCTGCTCGCAAAAGCTCGCGAGGTTCGCGAACAACGCCTGCTCGGTGCCGTGCAGCGGCTTGACGATCGTCACGGGCGGGCAGTGTCGCGGCTCGTGCGGCGCGCGTGCGAAGAAACGCTGCGTGAGGATCGCCGCGAACAGCGTATATGCGCAGCCGAACGCGGCGGCGAGTGCGCAAAGCGCGGCGAGCGACGCGGCGAGCAGCGCGACGAGATGCCCGATGTCGCCGAATGAAATCAGCTCCGCCGCGAGCAGCGCGGCGACGGCGCCGGCGAGCCATGCGAGCGCCTTCATCGCGCGGCCTTGCGAACGTGGCGGCGCATGCGAGCGGCGGGGGCGCGATCGTTCGGGCGATCGTGGCGGCAAGCGGCGAGATCGGAACAGAACAAGCTGATGGCTCCGCGTGAAGGCGACTTTCGTCGGGAGGCGCCGAGCCGGGCGTTCGCGTGGGATGGGCGTCCGGTTCAGCATGCCGCATCCGGCCGCGTGGCGCAATTGCTCGGTTATGCGGAGCGCCGCTTGCGCGCGGCCGAACGAGCCACAGTAAAGTGCGGAGCCGACTTTCTGATGGCATTCCGGTGACAAATCGGTTTAAGCAATTTGACGGCGCGAGAGCGACGGGTGCGCGCGCGATGCCGCTGGCGGCGGCACCGCGCGCGAAACGTGAAAGGCATGCGAAAGCTGAGGAAGACGAAACGCTTCAGAACGTGATCGTCGTGCGCACGCCGACGATCGCTTCATTGCCGATGCGCGTAGCCGGGTCGTTCGGATTGGGAATGCCGCCGCCCGGACGGAATGCGTACTGGAAGTCCGCTTGCAACTGCCACCACGGCGTCACCTGATATTGATACGTCGCTTCGATGAGCGTTTCCGCGCGGCGCACCGGATAGCCCGGCGTCGTGAACACGCCGACGTCGCCGTCGTTGCCGCGCGCGTGCGAGCCGATTTTCGCGTAACTGACGGCGAGGCCCGCCGTGTCGTTGTCGCGTCCCGCGAACGGCGCCTTCAGCGTGACGCCCGCGTTCAGCGCGAAATCGACCACGTTGCGATCGCCCGGCGCGCCCATCACGCGCGCGAATACGTTCAGCGAGCGCGGGCTGTCCGCGCTCGGGCGCCACACCATCTGGTCGGCGACGGCGTAGAGGCCGTAGTCGCCGCGATGCGTCGCGGCGACGCCGTTGCTCGCCGGATCGGCGAGCGGCATGCCGTTCGTGTCGTAGCGCGGATCGTTGAAGCGCTCCGAGTTGTACCAGACCCCCAGCTTGTACATGCCCGGCAGGCCTGCCGGCTGCGGCGCCTTCGGATCGGCGGGCGGCGCGTTGAGCGCGTACTGCAACTCGCCGATGAATAGCGCGCCGTTGTGCAGGTTGAAGTCCGTGCCGTGACGGTTGAGCTGCTGCGCGTCGCCGGCGCCGCCCGCCGGGTTGCCGTCGAACACGCCAGCCATCACCGTCCACGCATCGGACGGCTTGTAGCGCAGCCGCACGCCGAGCGACGACAGCGGGTACGCGGGGCCGCCCGCCGGCATGTCGACGGCGGGCAGCACGGGCCAGCCGAACGTCGCGTTGATGAACGTGCCCGCATACTGGCTCACCATGAATTCCTGATCGAGACTTTGCTGGCCGATCTTCACGTCGGCGCGGCCGCCCGCGAACGACTGCTGGTACCACAGCTCCCAGAGGCGCGTCGTGCCTTCGGCTTCGATGCCGCTCGCGGTCTGCAGCAGTTGCAGATTGCGCGACGTGAGGCTCGTGCCGTGAATCTGCAGGCCCGACACGTTGAACGTGCCGCCGGGCAGGCCGATCGCCTTTTCGGTGTCGACGCTGAAGCCGAATTGCGTGAGGCCGTCGTACGCGCCGCCGCGGCGCGTGCCGCCGGACAGATTGCGCAGGTACTCGCTTGTTTCCTGCAGGTTCAGCGTGATCCCGTGATCGCCGAGCTTGGTGCGCAGGCCGCCCATGTCGCCGAACAGGTTCGAACGCTCCCAGAAGCCGGTGGGAGCGGGCGTGGCGGCGGCATCGGCGGCCTGCGCGGCGGTCGGCGTCTGTGCGCCGTCCGCCGCGGGCGATGCAGGCGATGCGGCGGCCGCGGGCGACGGCTGCGCGACGCTTTCGGGCGACGCGGCGGCGGCATTCGCGGCTTGCGCGAGCGCGGGCGGCGAGACGCCGAGCGACAGCAGCAACGGCAGGCCGGAAACGACGCCGGATTTGACGAGCATGCGATGGATGGTTTTCTTCATGACGAATCGTTGCTTGGATGAATGCGGGCGAGGATACCGCCCGCTCGCCGCTTGAGGTCGCCCGCCGGACACGGCGAACCGTCGGGCTTGCCGGGTGCTTACGAGAACCACCAGCTAACGCGCATCGCCTGATTCAGACCGGTGCGACAACCCGAGGCGGACAGCAGCGCGACGATCCCGACGGCGCCCGCGACGGCGCCGACGATCGCGCAACTGACCGGCCAGACGAGAAACCCCGCGCCCGGCGCCGTGCCGTTGCTCGAAGCGTTCGCCGCATGCGCGAGCGGCGAGATCGACGACACGACGATCCGGTGGCTCGCGAGATGGGCGTAGCGTCCGAGCTTAGCCTTGAAAAATTGAACAAACATGACTTCGCTCCCGTCCGCTCCGGCCTGCGCCGGACGACGTAACGCATCGCTTGCGCGCCGGAAGGCGGCCTGCGACGAGAACTGAACAGAGGAAGCGTGCTGCGGACGGGGCGGACGAAGGCCACCCGCGATGAAGCGCGCTAACTCGACCAATGCGAGCTAGCGGCGAAGGAGAACCAGGCGGCTAGCGCGCGATTGCGTTGCCGGCTTCGACCGGCATCGAACTGCAACTACTGGGGGACGTGTCCACGAGGGACTCTCCTTCTGTGACGAATTGCGGCGGATTGTATGCGTGCCGCGCGTGGGCGCGCAAGTAAAAAACGAATAAAGATGCCGGATCGATCAGCATCCGTCAAAATCGGCGCGTGCGTGCGTGCGTGCGCGCCGCCGCCGCCGCACGACGCACGTTCCGGCTTTCGATGACTTTCCTTTCGCGAGCGATTGAAAGCAACGGGCCCGGTTTCATCGCGTAAAAACTTACAGCGCCGCAAACGCGGAATTTTTTTTCGCGAAGTCGATGAACGTCATTGACATTGAGTTTGTCGCCTACCTAGAATCCGGCCATCTTCACAAATGGGGCATCTGCCTTGGACACCTGCAGTAGTCGATCTTCGAGCAGTTATTTCGCCTGACCGGCAAGACGTCCGCGCCCTTTTCATCGCCGCCGTCGAGCCAACCAGGCAGACGGTGCGCGTCACAGTTCCGAATACCACTCCCCGTGCACCCTTGATTCGCGCCGCATGAGCGCTGCGTTTTCGCGCGCCCGTTCGGCATTCGCCGCGAACCCCGGTTCGCGGCGCGCGTTCGCTCGGCGCTGCCGCATGCTTCGCATGACGGCGCGTCGAGCGCGCGTGTTCGCGTGCGCGCTCGTCGTGCATGCGTGCACGCGGTAAGCCAACCGTCAGACAAGGAGCCGACATGCCGGACTGTGACAGTTATCCCATATGCCGCACCCTCGATCTTTTCGATTTCGATCATCAAGGGAAGCGCGTGGGGCTCGATCGATAAGCGCATCGCGCGCATGAGATTCGGGCACGCGGCTTCCCGCCATGCGCGAGAACCCGCGCCCGGAGAATCATCATGCAATTCGGTCTGCTTCTGTCGCAACTGCCGCACGTCCAGGAATCGCGCGTCCACTACGACGCGATGCTGTCGCTCGAATCCGCCGGCAAGCCGGCGGCCGTCTCGTTCTGGCAGCGTCTGAAAGCGCTGATTTCCTGAAACTCGATGCGCTTCGGCATGCGCCGAGCGCGGCGCCGCGTCGCGGTGCTTGCGCTTCGCGCATGCCGGGGATGCGCGCCGACGAAAACCATACCTACCGGGGAGAACCCATATGTCCACGCCAACCGACGTCTCGCCCCCCATCGCCGTCGAGCGCAGCGCGGTCCTCGATCACGCGCACATCGGCGACATCAAGGGCGCGCTCGGCACGATCGCGCATCACGACACCGCGCCTCGCAGCAACTGGTGGGCGCGTTTGCGCACGCTGCTCGCGATTCTCGGGCCGGGCCTCATCGTGATGGTCGGCGACAACGACGCCGGCGCGTTCGGCACTTATACGCAAGCGGGCCAGAACTATGGCACGACGCTCTTGTGGACGCTGCTGTTGCTCGTGCCCGTTCTGTTCGTGAATCAGGAGATGGTGCTGCGTCTCGGCGCCGTCACGGGCGTCGGTCACGCACGCCTCATCTTCGAGCGCTTCGGCAAGTTCTGGGGCGCGTTCAGCGTGATCGACCTCTTCATCCTGAACGCGCTCACGATCGTCACCGAGTTCATCGGCATCACGTTCGTGCTCGACTTCTTCGGCGTGTCGAAGGTTGCGGGGGTGTGCATTGCCGCGGCGCTCACGATGGCGGCCGTCAGTACGGGCGATTTTCGCCGGTTCGAGCGCTTCGCGGTCGTGCTCTGCCTGCTGAGCCTGCTGCTCGTGCCGGTGCTCGTATCGATCCATCCGCCCGTGCATCAGATGACGCGCGACCTGTTCGTGCCGGGTTGGCCCACGCACGCGAAGCTCTCCGACGTGATGCTGCTCGTGATCGGCATCGTCGGCACGACGATCGCGCCATGGCAGCTGTTCTTTCAGCAAAGCTACGTGATCGACAAGCGGATCACGCCGCGCTTCATGAAATACGAGAAGGTGGACCTGTGGATCGGCATCGTGTTCGTGATGATCGGCGCGATCGCGATGATCGCGTTCTGTGCGGCGCTCTTCGAGGGACGCCCCGAGGCGGGCAACTTCACCGACGCGGGCGGCGTGATCGCGGGCCTCGCGAAGTACGCGGGCCACACGAGCGCGACGCTCTTCGCGATCGCGCTGCTTGACGCGTCGATCATCGGCGCGGCGGCGGTGTCGCTCGCGACCGCGTACGCGATCGGCGACGTGTTCAAGATCCGTCACTCGCTTCATCGCAGCGTGTCGGACGCGAAGGGCTTCTACTTGGTCTATTTCGGCATCGTTGCCGCGGCGGCCGCGCTCGTGCTGATTCCGGGCAGCCCGCTCGGGCTGCTCACGGAAGCGGTGCAGACGCTCGCGGGCGTGTTGCTGCCGAGCGCGACCGTGTTCCTGCTGCTGCTGTGCAACGACAAGGCGGTGCTCGGCCCGTGGGTCAACTCGACGAAACTGAATCTGTTCACGGGCGCGGTGATTTGGGTGCTCGTGATGTTGTCGATTATCCTGACGGCGTCCGTGATGTATCCGGACATGAGCGGCGAGACGATGCTCGAGGTGCTCGCGGGCGGCACGCTGCTCGCGGCGGCGGGCTACGTCGCGACACTCGCGCTGCGCAAGCGCGGCATCGAGCCGGCCGAGCCGGCCGTCGACCGCAGCCTGCGCGACACGTGGCGGATGCCGCCGCTCGACACGCTGCCCGCGCCGCGGATCACGATGTCGACGCGCATCTGGATGGGCGTGCTGCGCGGCTATCTGGTGCTCGCGGTCGGGCTCGTGATCGTGAAGGTCGTGCAGATGGCGTTTTTCAGGTAGCCGGCGCGTGCGGCCGTTCGCAGCGCGCAGCCGGCCGTTTTCCGACGATTCCAATTCTTGCGGGAGCGACAGGATGAAGCGTTACGCGTGGGCTGCATCGATGATCGCGGTGTTGCTGATCGCCGCGTGCACGAGAACGGACGACGACGAAGTGAGCAGCAAGACCAACGATGCGGCCGTCGCGGCGGCCGCCGCATCCGACGTGCCGGCGAGCACCGGCGCCGTGGCGGCCGCGCCCGCATCCGGCGCAAGCGAATGAGCCCAAGCGTGCGCGCGGCGCGCGCCGCGCGTAGTGCCGCTCGCGGGAAAGTAGAGGATTCCTGCGAATGAAAGCCGGACGAAAACCATCCGACATAGTTTGACAGTTGCGCGGGCGGGAGTGAGCTAAGCTGCTTGCGCGCGGCTTCGCGATCGTCGCCGATCGCGCCGCGCGTGCGTGCCTGGTTCGCTGTCGTCCGCCGGAGCGCGCCTTCGCCGATGTTTCGCGCATCGGCTCTCGCGAGCGGTGGCGCCCGGAGTAACGGGCGCTACCGAATGTTACAAAACGCGGCGCTGCATGAATGTCCATGCAATCATGCTCGCTCACGTTCAACCTAAACGGTGATTGCGATGGGAATCTTGAATACGGTAGGTGAGATTGCAGGCGCGGTGGCGGCCGTCGAGGCAGCCGAGAAGGTCGATCCGGATGCCGGCCTGCTGACGAAGGCCGCGGCCGCGGTTGGCGGCTTCAAGGGCGCCGAGGCGCTCGAGAATCTCGTCGAGAAAAAGAAGGACGACGAAGCGGCGGACGGCGAGAACGCCGCCGCGCCGGACAGCGACGCATCGCAGGCGTGACGCGTCGGCGCGAAGATCCGGCATCTCGCGCGACACGAAGCGGAAGGCATCGCCTTCCGCTTTTTTTTCGCCGCGCGCAATCCACAGATGATTGCGGTGCATGACAGTACGCGCGCTCGCGGCCGCACGAAAGGCGAAATCTTGCTATCGTCGGGTCATCGAGGCTTTGATCAGGCGACGCCATGGAATTCGATTACGATCTCTTTGTCATCGGCGCGGGCTCGGGCGGCGTGCGCCTCGGCCGGGTCGCGGCATCCTACGGTGCGCGCGTCGGCATCGCCGAGGAAGAGCAGATCGGCGGCACCTGCGTGCTGCGCGGATGCATTCCGAAAAAACTGCTTGTCTATGCATCGCATTACGGCCATGACGTCGAGGATGCGGCCGGCTTCGGCTGGACCTTCGACATCGGTTTGTTCTCGTGGCCGACGCTCATCGAAGCGAAGGATCGCGAGATCGCGCGCCTGAGCGGCGTCTACGTCGATCTGCTGAACAAATCGGGCGTCGAGATCCATGCGGGGCGCGCGACGCTCGTCGACGCGCACACGGTCGACGTCGCGGGGCGCCGCGTCACCGCGCGGCACATCGGCGTCGCGACGGGCTCGCGGCCCGTCATGCCGCCGATTCCCGGCATCGAGCACGCGATCACGTCGCGCGAGGCGCTCAGCCTGCCCGAGCTGCCCGGGCGGATCGCGATCGTCGGCGGCGGTTACATCGCGGTCGAGTTCGCGGGCATCTTCGACGGGCTCGGCGCCGACGTCGACCTGTTCTATCGCGGCGAGCAGATCCTGCGCGGCTTCGACGACGACGTGCGGCGCGTGCTGCACGACGAGATGACGAAGCACGGCGTCGCGATCCACACGCGCTCGAGCGTCGAGGCGATCGAGCGCGGCGCCGACGGCGCGCTGACGCTCAAGCTCGCGACGGGCGCGTACGGGCCGTACGACGCGGTGCTGTACGCGACGGGGCGCGTCGCGAATTGCGACGCGCTCGGGCTCGAGGCGGCCGGCGTCGCGCGCGATGCGCGCGGCGCGATCGAAGTCGATGCGTATTCGACGACGACGGCGCCGTCGATCCACGCGATCGGCGACGTCACCGCCCGTCCGCAACTCACGCCCGTCGCGACGCGCGACGCCATGCTGCTCGCGGCGAACCTGTTCGGCGGCAAGCGGATCGCGGCCGACCATCGGTACATTCCTTCCGCCGTGTTCAGCCAGCCGGAGGTCGCGACGGTCGGGCTCACCGAGGCGGACGCGCGCGCCGAGTTCGGCGCGCTCGACATCTACAAGACGTCGTTTCGCGCGCTGCGGCACACGCTGTCCGGCCGCGACGAGAAGACGTTCATGAAGCTCGTCGTCGCGCGCGACAGCCAGCGCGTGGTCGGCGCGCACATGGTCGGGCGCGATGCGGCGGAAATCATCCAGGGCGTCGCGATCGCGATTCGCGCAGGCGCGACGAAGGCGCAATTCGACGAGACGGTCGGCATTCATCCGACCGCCGCCGAGGAATTCGTCACGCTGCGGCAGAAGGAACCGGACGACGCGTGACGCGCGCTCGCGCGATGTGCAACGTGCGACATGCGACGTGCGACGTGCGACGTGCGACGTGCGGCGGGCGGCGGATCGCACACGCGGCCGCTCGGGCCGCCGCACCGTGCCGCGGGTAACGGCATGCGCGGGCGTACGCACCGCCGTCAGTTGCCGTTCGACGAGATCGAGCCGCCCGCGCCGACGCAATCCGTCTGATATTTCTGCATCAGCTTTTGCTGCGCATCGTCGATGTCGTCGGGGTAGCCGTTCTCGTCGCCGGCGGAAGGGTTGTAGCCGACCGATTCCAGTTCGGACAATTCGTTCATCAATTGCGCTCGCGTGACGGGCCCGTTCGTGTGCGCGAACGGGTAGTCCGAACATTGCGCGGGCGTGAGCTTCGGCGCGGCGTGCGCGGCGGCGCCGAGCGTCAGCGCGAACGTGCAGGCGAGCGTGCAGACCGGGAATTTCATCTGCGACTCCTTCATGTATTCGATGCTCCGATTCGGGCAGCCGTTGGATTGCCCGGCGATGCCGGCCGAGGCGCCGATCGCGGAATGAAGGCTTAAGCGTCGCGATGTGTCGAAACGGCAACGCACGAGTGACGCGAGTTTCATCCACGCGCATCTGCGAAACAGTGCCTTGAGATTTAGAGCGGATATCTAAATAATTGTTCATGCCGCTGTTCGCGAAACGTCTTGTGCGCGTTGCTATCGTCGGGTTCACGGATGGCGCACGCAACGTATGCCCCGTGTGTGCGGTGCGACGGGCAACGAACCGACGAGACGAGAGTGGGGTTGGCGATGAAGCGGACGGTGAGCGCAATGGTGCTGGCGGCCAGTTTGTTCGCGCCGGCGATGTCGTACGCAAAGGTGCAGGGCGAAGGCGGCCCGATCGCCGACGTGACGCTGATACGGAAGGCCATCGAAAGCGAACGGCGCGCGGCCGATGCTGCCGGTGGCGCTTGCAAAGCGCCTGCGAATGCGTCCGCGCGCACGTGCGGCGATCGGGGCGCGACTGGAAAGGGACGGCGCGCGGCGGGCTGATGCGGTTCACTGCGCGCGCGGCGCATCGTGACGGCGATCACGTACGACATGAAGCGCGAGGCCGATGTCGCGCGTGATCGACTGGTAGATGATCTATCGCGATGCGATGCCTGACGGCGAAACCGCCGACGCGATTCATCACCGGCTCGATCACGAGCGGATGCACGCGAACTATTACGGCTTCTTTCCGGCGAACGGCGCGCATATCGCGGGCGGCGTGCTCGCGTTTGCGCCTGTGCCGGCGGCGTATCGCGAAGGAACGACGCTCGATCATGCGCTGAAGACCGGGGGCGATCAGGTCGCGCCTGTCGTGCGCGCGACGGCCGAAGTGCGCGAACGGCGACACGCTCCTGCTCGCGCGCGACTTCGCCGATCTACGGCACGGGCACCGTCGACGCGTTGCCGTTCAGAATCGGCGGCGGCGTCGTGCCGGGCGGCATCTGCTTGAGCACGGTCTGCGATGCCGACGCCACGTGCGCGGCGGCCGTGCGGATGTCACGCCCGGCTGGAAGCAGATCTTCACGATGCCGTAGCCGCGAATCGTGCGGATCATCGACTGCTCGACTCGAGATGGCGCGTGAGCGATTCGTGCAGCTTCGCGAGGCTATGCGTCGGCAACGCTAAGCTCGCCCGGCCGAGCTCGGTGCGCTGCACGAACAAAACGGCGCCGTCGTACGGCGGTGCTTTTCGATGTGCCAGCATGGCTTTATTTTCGTCGCGTACTGCGGCGAGCGCGGCGGGACTTCCGGAATCGCGGCCGCATCGACGCGCGCAACTGGCTCAGGTACCGGATCGCGGCATCCACGTCCTCGGTATCAAGCAGCGCCGCCGCCTGTTCGATCGAGACCATCGCCGTTTTCTTGCCGCGTTCGTTGAACATTTCGATGCGCATCGGGCGTCACATGACGCGCTTCCTCGCCATTCCTCGCCATTGCAGCGTGCGGGGATTATCGACGGGCGGCGCGCGGTGAAATCTGAAACAAGGCGGCCGGATGAATTTCGTTCGAGGAGTGTTCGTCGCGGCTTGACCGACCGCCGGCGTCGGCATGGCCGGTTCGGACGCGCGTCGGTCGGAGCTCGGCGATCGGCTGCTCCGTGCGCCCACGTGCCTGACGCCCGAACGCGCGTCGGCGGCGCTCGACGGCGGCCGATTTCCGCGTCGACCGGCGCGGCGGGCCGACGGATGTCTGGCCGCCGGCCCGCTGCCGTGCCGCTGAGCGGCTCTCGGGCCTTGTGCGATCACCGTCAGGAAGACACATCGAATCCGCCCGGTTCCGCCCGGAACGCGGAGCCAACGCGGATCGCTCCCGACTCGGACTCGACTCGAGCCCGATTCGAACTCGGGTTGAGTCCGAGTCGAACCGCCGATCGATCCCGGCCGAATCCAATCCTTTGGCCGCGGCAAAGCGCTCGCAGGATGGTTTGAGCCGCAGGCGCATCGCCGAGCCAGGCGCGACGCATCGCCCGCTCTCGGCCGATCCCGAGCAGATCCCGAGCAGATCCCGAGCCGATCCCCCGCAAAGCCCTTCCAGCCGGGCCGCGGCGGCGTTCCGGCCGCGCCCGCGCGGCCCGCCGAATCGCGGCACGGCCGCCGATTCTCCGCGCCGAACGCCCCGAATCTCCGGCCGGCCGCGCCGCGCGCGAGACTTGCCTCATAATCAGGCACAGCCGATACTCTTGGATTCCGCCAAATTCCCCCTTCCAACTGATTGAACGGTTTTCGTCATGACCACGATTCTTGAAAATCTCCCGGCCGGCCAGAAGGTCGGCATCGCGTTCTCCGGCGGCCTCGACACGAGCGCCGCGCTGCACTGGATGCGCATCAAGGGAGCCGTTCCTTACGCGTACACGGCCAACCTCGGCCAGCCCGACGAAGACGACTACGACTCGATCCCGAAGCGCGCGATCCAGTACGGCGCCGAAGGCGCGCGCCTGATCGACTGCCGCGCGCAGCTCGTGGCCGAGGGGATCGCGGCGCTCCAGTGCGGCGCGTTCCACATCTCGACGGCCGGCGTCACGTATTTCAATACGACCCCGATTGGCCGCGCCGTGACGGGCACGATGCTCGTCGCCGCGATGAAGGAAGACGGCGTCAACATCTGGGGCGACGGCAGCACGTACAAGGGCAACGACATCGAGCGCTTCTACCGCTACGGCCTGCTCGTCAATCCGGACCTGAAGATCTACAAGCCGTGGCTCGACCAGCAGTTCATCGACGAGCTCGGCGGCCGTGCGGAAATGTCCGAATTCATGCGCCAGGCGGGCTTCGGGTACAAGATGTCGGCGGAGAAGGCGTACTCGACCGATTCGAACCTGCTCGGCGCGACGCACGAGGCGAAGGATCTCGAAAGCCTCGAGAGCGGCATCAAGATCGTCAATCCGATCATGGGCGTCGCGTTCTGGCATGACGACGTGAAGATCGACAAGGAAGAAGTGACGATCCGTTTCGAAGAGGGCCGTCCGGTCGCGCTGAACGGCGTCGAATACAAGGATGCGGTCGAGCTGCTGCTCGAGGCGAACCGGATCGGCGGCCGCCACGGCCTCGGCATGAGCGACCAGATCGAGAACCGGATCATCGAGGCGAAGAGCCGCGGCATCTACGAAGCCCCGGGGCTCGCGCTGCTGTACATCGCGTACGAGCGCCTCGTCACCGGCATCCACAACGAGGATACGATCGAGCAGTACCGCGAGAACGGCCGCCGCCTCGGCCGCCTGCTGTACCAGGGCCGCTGGTTCGATCCGCAGGCGATCATGCTGCGCGAGACCGCGCAGCATTGGGTCGCGCGCGCGGTCACGGGCGAGGTGACGGTCGAGCTGCGTCGCGGCAACGATTACTCGATCCTCGCCACGCGCTCGCCGAACCTGACGTACCAGCCGGAGCGCCTGTCGATGGAGAAGGTGCAGTCGATGTTCTCGCCGCGCGACCGGATCGGCCAGTTGACGATGCGCAACCTCGACATCACCGATACGCGCGAGAAGCTGCGCATCTACTCGCAGGTCGGCCTGCTGGCGCCGGGCGAGGCGTCGGGGTTGCCGCAGTTGAAGGAAGACCAGGGCGGCAACTGACGCCCTGGCGTGCGCTTGCCGCCGCGCGCGGCCGGGAGCGAACCGACGTTCGCCCCCGGCCGCGAACAAGCGGGGCGGCCGACGTGAATGAAACGCCCGCGCCGCAATCGCGCGGGCGGCGCGCGGCGAAGGCGAAACGGCGTAAAGCCGCGCCGAGCCGCACCAAGCCGCGGACAGCTTCGTTGTCCGCGCCGCCGAGCCGGAGCGAAGGCCGGCCCGCCGTACGCATCAACCGTCTAACGCCGCCGCGATCGCGCGTTCGCAGAACCGATAACAAGAATGGGGGGTGATATGTTCCAGATGCTTCCGTCGATGACGCTCGGCCGACGCCTGTCGGTGTGGTGGTCCTGCATATGGCGCCAGACGCTCGCGAGCGTGCCGGTGTGGATTCTCGGCGTGGCGATCGTCGGTTTGACGATATGGCAAACCCTTCCCGTCGCCGGCCAGCCGCCGAGCGGCAAGGCGATGGCGCTCGCGCTCGTGATCTTCGTCGTCTGTTTCGCGATTTGCCTGCCGATCACCGGATACACGGTGCGCATGGGGTTCGCCGCGCACGCATTGCCGGCGCCCGGCCGATTGTCGTTCGGGCAGGCGCTGATGATCGGATTGACGACGGCCGGCTGGGCCACGCTCGCCGCGTTGCCGATCAGCGCGGTGACGATGCCGCTGCGCCACGGCGGCCATCCGCTCGCCGGCCAGGCGATCGGCCTCGTGCTGAACATCGCGGCCGGCATGTACGTCGTGTTGCCGCGGCAGGCGCGGCGGCTGCGGCTGCAGGCGGGCGAATCGGCGTGACGCCGCGCGCGTCGCGACCGGCGCGCGCGATTCGCCGCCGCGCATGCGCGTTGCACGGCAATTCGATGAAAGGGGAACGTATGAACTGGGGAATCCGCATGCGAGCAACGGTCGCGGCGGCCGCGATGTCGGCGAGCGTCGCGGCGCTCGCCGCCGGCTCCGCGGTGGACGCGGGCCGCTATCTGTACGTCGAAGGCGGAAGCGCGCACGGCGTGCTGACCGTCAAGGGCAATACCTTCAACATCGAAACGATAGGCGGCAACTGCCATACCTGCGCGTTGAGCGGCACGTTCAAGGGGCGCGTCGGCGTCGCGAACGACGGCGGCAACGTCTGCCGGATCGCGGTGTCCGGCGGGCAGGGCGTCGTCAAGCTGGATACGTCGGGCTCCGAAGCGTGCCGGGATTTTTGCGGGATGCGCGCGTCGTTCGACGGCGAATACCGGCGTCCGCCCGCCGCGTGCGCGGATCAGTCGCGGGCCGTGCGCACCGAGCGATCGCACCGGCAATACGCGGCGCACGATTACGGCGCGGCGCGCGCGACGCTCACGTCGCTGCTCGCCGAGTGCAGCGGCTTCATGGACTGGATCGAGCTGGACCGGGCGAAGAGCGATCTGGCGCTCACGGAATATCACCGCGGCGATCGCGCGCAATGCGTGGCCGTGCTGTCCGATACGATCGCCTACCGCGCGCAGCAGGAGCACAGCGAGGCGTTCGGCCTTCCGCCCTGCGATGCCGACAACTACAAGTCGACGGGCGACGCGATCCTGCACAATCTCGCGCTCTGCCAGGCGCCGGCGCAGCGTTGACGTACGGGGGCGGCGCGGCGGTCTCGGCGAATGTCGGGAATGCGACATGCGTCGATCCCGTCGATCCCGTCGATCCCGTCGATCGTGGCGATCGTGCGCCGCCGGAACGTGACGCGGCGCGCGGATCGTGCACCGGGATCGCCGCGACCGCGTCGAGCGCGTAGTGCGGTTGGTGGTCGCGTTTGAGTCGGCGTTGGGGCTCGCGTTCGATTGGCCGTGCGACCGTGCTTCGACTGCCCGACTGCCCGACTGCCCGACTGCCCGACTGCCCGAACACCCGAACACCCGAACACCCGAACACCCGAACACCCGAACACCCGATCACCTCACACCCGATCACCTCACACCCGATCACCTCACACCCCAGCGCTTGACCTTCCCACAGTGGGAAGATGCATCCTCCGATCGCCTCACATCCTTTTGGAGAAGCAGCATGAAACTCGAAGTGAAAGACATGTCGTGCGGCGGCTGCGCGAACGCGATCACGCAAGCGATCACGGCCGTCGATCCTGCCGCGACCGTTTCCGTCGACATCGCGTCGAAAGCGGTCGAAGTCGGCTCGACGCTCGGTGTCGAGCGCGTGGTCGCCATCGTCGAAACTGCCGGGTTCCATCCGGTTGTCGTCGCGCCGTGAGCGACGCACGGGGTTGAGGTACCGCGTTGACTCGCGGGATCGGTGCACGGCGGCGCGCGCCGCCGTGCACCGCCGCCCGCTCAGGTTTTCGCGCGACGCAGCCGCAGCGCGTTGCCGATGACCGACACCGAGCTCGCCGCCATCGCGGCGCTCGCGAGGATCGGGCTCAGCGTGACGCCGAACCACGGATACAGCACGCCCGCCGCGACCGGAACGCCGAGCGCGTTGTAGACGAACGCGAAGAACAGGTTTTGCCGGATGTTCGTCATCGTCGCGGCGCTGAGCGCGCGCGCCCGCGCGATGCCGCGCAGATCGCCCTTCACGAGCACGATCCGGGCGCTGTTCATCGCGACGTCGGTGCCCGTGCCCATCGCAATGCCGACGTTCGCCTGCGCGAGCGCCGGCGCATCGTTGACGCCGTCGCCCGCCATCGCGACGACGTGCCCCTGCCGCTGCAGCGCCTGCACGTACGCGTATTTGTCGGCGGGCAGCACGCCCGCCTTCACGCCGTCGAGCGACAGCGCTTTCGCGACCGCGTTCGCGGTGACGAGATTGTCGCCCGTCAACATCACGATGCTCGCGCCCGATGCCTTGAGCAGCCGCACGGCCTCCGGCGTCGTCTCCTTGATCGGATCGGCGAGCCCGACGTAGCCCGCGAGCCGCCCGTCGATCGCGACGTACATCACGGTCTGGCCGGCTTCGCGCAGGCGGTTCGAATCCGTTTCGACCCACGCGCAGTCCACGGCGAGATCCGCCATCAGACGCGCATTGCCGAGCGCGACCGCCTGCCCGTCGATCACGCCTTTCACGCCCTTGCCGGGCACCGAATCGAACGATTCGACCGGCGCGCGCGCGGCGCCCGCCTGCTTCGCATGCTCGACGATCGCCTGCGCGAGCGGATGCTCGCTCGCGCCTTCGAGGCTGGCCGCGTAGCCGATCAGGGCGTGCTCGCGATGCGGATCGAGCGCGACGACCGTCTGCACGCGCGGCCGGCCTTCCGTCAGCGTGCCGGTTTTGTCGACGACGACCGTATCGACTTTCTCCATCAGCTCCAATGCTTCGGCATCCTTGATGAGCACGCCTTCGCGCGCGCCTCGGCCGACGCCGACGATGATCGACACGGGCGTCGCGAGGCCGAGCGCGCACGGGCACGCGATGATGAGCACGCTGATCGCGACGACGAGCGCGTTCGCGAGCGCGGGAGCCGGACCGAGTGCCGCCCACGCGGCGAACGCGATTGCGGCGAGCGCGATGACGGCGAGCACGAACCATCCGGACACCTGATCGGCGAGCTTCTGGATCGGCGCGCGCGAGCGTGCCGCCTCGGCGACCATCTGCACGATGCGCGCGAGCAGCGTGTCGGCGCCCACTTTCTCCGCGCGCATCACGAACGTGCCCGTCTGGTTGACGGTCGCGCCGGTCACCGCGCTGCCCTCCGTCTTCTCGGCCGGCATCGGTTCGCCGGTGATCATCGATTCGTCGACGCTCGAGTGCCCTTCGACGACGACGCCGTCGACCGGCACCTTCGAGCCGGGCTTCACGCGCAGCGTGTCGCCGACGACGACCGCGTCCAGCGGCACGGTTTCCTCGATGCCGTCGGGCTTCACGCGCACCGCCGTGTGCGGCGCGAGCTGCAGCAGATCGCGGATCGCGCTCGAGGTGCGCGAGCGCGCGCGCAGCTCGAGCACCTGGCCGAGCAGCACGAGCGTCACGATCGCGGCCGCCGCCTCGAAATAGAGCGGGATGTCATGGCCGCTGCGGAACGCCTGCGGAAGCGCGCGGGGGAAGAGCAGCGCGAACGCGCTGAACAGGTAGGCCGCCGAGACGCCGAGCCCGATCAGGCTGAACATGTTCAATCGCCACGCCGCGAAGGACTTCCAGCCGCGCACGAGAAACGGCCAGCCGCCCCACAGTACGACCGGCGTCGCGAGCGCCGCCTGCGCGTATTGCGACCACGACGCCGCCAGCCAGTGCGGCAGCGGCCAGCGCGCGAACAGCGCGTCGATCACGGCGCCGATGTCGAACGGCAGCGCCATCCTGCCCATCGTCATCAGCACGAGCGGCACCGACAGCACGAGCCCGACCCAGAAGCGCTTCGTCATCGATTCGAGCTCTGGGTTTCTCTCGTCGCCGGCGCCCGGCGCGAGCGGCTCGAGCGCCATGCCGCAGATCGGGCAGTCGCCCGGCGCGCTCGCGCGTATCTGCGGGTGCATCGGGCACGTGTAGATCGTGCCCGGCTTCGCCGCGGCTTCGCCGGCCGGCTGCTTCGGCATCCCGACGAACCGTTGCGGCGATGCGCGAAACGCCGTCAGGCACTTGTCGCTGCAGAAGCGATACGTGAGGCCCTGATAGTCGTGTCGACGTTGCGTGTCGATCGGCACCTTCATTCCGCAGACCGGATCGACGGCCGTTGCGCCGGGCGTCGCCGCGTCGCGCCGTTCGTTCGCGCCGTGGTCGTGATCGTGATGGACATGTGCGTCGTGCATGACAAGCGCTCCTGTCGCGTCGATGAATGTCGGTTGCTCCCGCGGCGGCGAGTTTCGTCGAGGCGCGCCGCGTCATCGCATCGCCGTGCCGTGCGGCGGCGAATCGTCGTTCGATGTTGCGCCTTTCCGGCCGGCTTCGCGAGCGTGGGAGACGGAAGCCGCGAGCGGACGTTGCTAGCGGGGATGCTCATCGCCATCTTCGGAATCGAGGCGCGCACCGCTTTCCGAAGCGGTGCGGCGCCGATGGCCGCGATGCATGAAAACATGCGCGAGCGGACACGCGAACAACAACAGATACGGCAGCCAGCCTAGAACGTGGTATCGATGGCGAGGCAGCCACACGAAGGCCGCGATCGCGCCGAGCAAGAGCGCGCCGATCACGACGCGCGATCGCCAATGCGAACGAAGGCCGTGCGCGGCGCTCATCGTCTTGCTCCGCGCGGCGCATCGCAGCCGGCCGGCGGCGGGCGCATGCGCGGCCAGCCGCGCCGACGCACGAGCCGTGCGGCTTCTGTCCGTGCCGATGCCTGCGCGCGGCGAGCCGCCCCGAATTCCGTCACGAACGGGGCGGGGGCCGTTGCAATCGCGAAGCGCTCGCATGTTTTCATGTCGGGAACCTGAGCGTGACTCGGAGGCGAATAATTGCCCCACTGTAGCGCCGGCGGGGCGGCGCGAATTGACCTATCTCAATCGCGCCCCGTTACTTGCCGGCTGGCGTATGGCCCGGCGCGCCATTGCTTGCGAATCCGAAACGACGGAGGCGAGCCGCGCGCACGATTTTTGCTGTCCGTTCGCGCTGGGCGACCGTTGACGCAAATCAAGCTGATCGGGAACCGCATAAGTAGCATCCATTCGAAGCGTGCGCAGCCGATTTACGACTGGCCGTCCGCGATCGGCTGTCCCAAAAACAGGCCGTCCCAAACGGGCCGTCCCAAAGGGTTCGTCTCAAAGGGCCGTCCGAAGCCGGCGATCCCGGAGCGGCCGTCGGCGAGTGGCGCAAGCTTTTCCGGCAAACGGCAACGGAGGTAGCAGATGCGACATCACACTTCGGTCTCGCGCGCCGCGGCGGCGTGGTCATTTCGGTTCCGGGCCGCGTTGCTGGCCATGCTCTCACTCGCGTTGTCCGGCTGCGGCTACAACGCGATCCAGGTGCAGGACGAGCAAGTGACTGCAAGCTGGTCGGAAGTGCTGAATCAGTATCAGCGGCGCGCGGACCTCGTGCCGAATCTCGTCAATACCGTGAAGGGCTACGCGAATCAGGAGCGCGAAGTGCTCACCCGCGTCACCGAGGCGCGCGCGCAGGTCGGCTCGCTTCGCGCGACGCCGGAGCTGCTGTCCGATCCGCAGGCGTTCGCGAAATTCGAGGCGGCGCAAGGGCAGCTGACGTCGTCGCTGTCGCGCCTGCTCGTCGTGTCGGAGAATTATCCGCAACTGAAGTCGGACGCGAATTTCCGCGATCTGCAGGCGCAGCTCGAAGGCACCGAAAACCGCATCGCGGTCGCGCGCAACCGCTACATCCGCTCGGTGCAGGCGTACAACACGACGATACGCTCGTTCCCGAGCAACCTGACCGCGATGGCGTTCGGCTACAAGGAAAAACCGAACTTCTCGGTCGCGAACGAAGCGGAGATCTCGAGGCCGCCGCGCGTCGATTTCGGGAACACGCCGGCGCCCGCGCCCGCTGCCGGAGCGTCGAATTGAAGCTCTTTCGTGCGGCGTGCTTCGCCATCCTTACGTTCGCGTCGCTCGGCGGCGGAGCGTGCCGCGCCGAGCAGCCGGTGCCGCCTCTCGCCGCGCGCGTGACGGACGAGACGGGCACGCTGACGGACGCCGAGCGCGCGACGCTCGAGCAGTCGCTGAAGGATTTCGAGGCGCGCAAGGGCAGCCAGATCGCCGTGCTGATCGTGCCGACGACGCAGCCCGAGACGATCGAGCAGTATTCGATCCGCGTCGTCGAGCAATGGAAGCTCGGCCGCGCGAACGTCGACGACGGCGCGCTGCTCATCGTCGCGAAGAACGATCGCACGCTGCGCATCGAAGTCGGCTACGGCCTCGAAGGCTTGCTGACCGACGCGACGAGCCATCGGATCATCGACGAGGTCATCGTGCCGAGCTTGCGGCGCGGCGATTTCTACGGCGCAATTTCGGCGGGCGTCGGCAGCATGATGCGCGTGATCGAAGGCGAGCCGCTGCCGCCGCCGCGCCCGCGCCGCGGTGAGGATGGCGGGCTCGGCCGCTTGTTGCCCGTGCTGTTCGTGATGGCGATCGCCGCGGGCGGCGTGCTGCGCGCGATATTCGGCCGGCTCGCGGGCTCGGTGGTCACGGGCGGCGTGGTCGGCTTCGTCGCGTGGCTGTTGTCCGGCGCGCTGCTCGTCGCGATCGCGGCGGCCGCGATCGCGCTCTTCTTCACGCTGTTCGGCGGCGGAATGGGCGCGCGCGTCGGCGGGCCGTTCATCGGCGGGCGCGGCGGCTGGGGCGGCGGGCAGGGCGGCTTTCGCGGCGGCGGCGGCGGTTTCGGCGGCGGCGGCGCGTCCGGGAGGTGGTGATGGATATCGGACGAATCGCGAGGCATCTGCTGATGACACGCTGGCGCGTCGCCGCGGCGTTTCCGAAGCGCACGCTCCGCAAGATCGGGCACGCGGTCGAGGCGAGCCACGAGAAGCACGTCGGCCAGCTTCGCTTCGCGGTCGAGGGGGCGCTGCACGCGTCGGCGCTCTTCAAGGGCGTGAGCGCGCGCGAACGGGCGATCGACGTGTTTTCCGAACTGCGCGTCTGGGATACCGAGCACAACAACGGCGTGCTCATCTATCTGCTGCTCGCCGATCACGACGTCGAGATCGTCGCCGATCGCGGGATACACGCGCGCGTCGACAGCGACGACTGGGAGGAGGTGTGCCGCGCGATGGAGGCGGAATTTCGCCGCGGCCGCTTCGAAGCGGGCTCGATCCACGGAATCGAGCGCGTCACCGCGTTGCTCGCGCGGCACTATCCGGCGCGCAAGGCGCCGGGCGACGAGCTGTCGAGCGCGCCCGTCGTGCTGTGAGCCGTGCGCGGCGTCGCGACGCACGGGCGCGATCCGATTGGCTCGGCTCGACGAGACGCGATGCGATGCCGGACAAGCGATGCGCAACCCGCAACCCGATTGCAAGCAACATTCGATACGATCGTGACGAACGATGCACATTCGCTGCGCTATACTCTTGCGCGATGAAGATCCTTCGCCTGCTTCTCGTGCTGCTGTGGTGCGCGACGCTGCCCTTGACCGGGCTGGCGGCGAGCGGCCTCGTCGGCGATTGCCCGATGCAGCAGACGATGTCGATGGGCGTCGACGGCGCGATGCCGCCGTCGCAGGACTGCGAATCGATGAAATCGACGGCTGCCGGCAAGACCGGCAAAGCGAAGATCGTCTTCTGCAAAGTCATGGTGCAGTGCCAGTTCGGCAGCCTCTATCATCCGATGCCGGCGTCTGACGTAGTCCGCCCCGCGGGCGAGAGCCGTCAGGTCGTCTTCCATTACGCGAAGTCGCTTACCGTCCGCGAGCCGGGCGGATTGTGGCGACCTCCGCGCACCGCCTAACCCCGCTCCGACAGGTTCGCCGCACATGCGGCGGGTTCGTCCCGCACTCGGGACGCGGAATCCGTTCGGGATTCCATCGCTGGGGTTCAGCACATGTATTCGACATATCGCGCGCCGCGTGGCCGGCGTGCGCGCCTGCGCGCGCGCACGCTCGTCGCGGCGCTCACTTTCGCGAGCGCGGCCGCCGCGTTCGCTCAACCGGCGCCTTTCACGCTCGACGCCGCATTGCAATCGGCGACCGATCGATCGGCGGCGATGCAGGCGGCGCAGGCTTCCGTCCAGGCGAGCGCCGAGGCCGCCGTCAAAGCCGGGCAGCTGCCTGATCCGATGCTCAAGGCCGGCATCGACAATCTGCCGATCGACGGCCCGCAACGCTTCACGATCGGTCAGGAATCGATGACGATGCGCCGCATCGGCATCGCGCAGGAATGGGTGTCGGGCGACAAGCGCCGGCTGCGCACCGCGCTCGCGAACGAAGTCGTCGGCCGCGAGCGCGCCGGCTATCTGCTGCAACTCGCAAGCGTGCGCCAGCAGACGGCGGTCGCGTGGCTCAACGCGGCCTATGCGAAGAAGGCGCTCGCGCTGCAGCGCGAGCTCGTCGACGAGATGAGCCGCGAACTTGCCGCGACGCAGGCCGCCTATCGCGGCGCGAAGGCGACGGCCGCCGACGCGGTGCAGGCGCGCGCGCTGCTCGCGCAGACGCGCGACCGCCAATCGAACGCTCAGCAGGCGTTCGACACCGCATTGATCGGCTTGTCGCGCTGGACTGCCGTGCCGGTATCCGACGTGTCGGGCGAGCCGCCCGCGCCGGTGTCGTTCGTGCCGTCGCTGCCTCCGGACGAACTGAGCCACGTGCAGCCGACGCTCATCGCGGCGGACGACGACGTGGCGGTTGCCGACGCCGATGTCGCCGTCGCGAGCAGCGAGCGCCGCCCGAACTGGACGTGGGAGATCGCGTATCAGCAGCGCGGCGCGCCGTACGCGAACATGGTGTCGATCGGCGTCACGATTCCGCTGCCGATCGATCGTCGCGACCGGCAGGATCGCGACGTCTCGCAGAAGCGCGCGCTCGCAACGAAGGCGCGGCTGATGTACGAGGACGCGCGGCGGCAGGTCGAGGCGGACATTCGCACGCAGTCGGCGACGCTCGCGAGCGGCCGCGCGCGGCTCGCCGAGCTCGATCGATCGCTGCTGCCCGCGGCCGACGAGCGCGTGCGGCTTGCCGACGCCGCGTATCACGCGGGCGCGGGCTCGCTCGCCGACGCGTTCGCCGCGCGCCGCGCGCGGCTCGATGCGCGTCTGCAAGTGCTCGATCTCGAACGCGACGTCGCGCAGAGCTGGGCGCAGCTCGAATATCAGATCGTCCCGTCGGCGACGCTCGCCGCACAATGAAGGAGCGAACATGAACCACACTCGCTTGACGCGTGCGATGCTGATGACGTTCGCCGCCGTTTCGTTATTGTCCGCCGGCTATTTCGCGGGCGCCCGCTTTGCGCCGCGCGTGCACGCAGCCGCGGCGGCGTCCGCGGCCGGCGCGGCGAATCGCCCAACCGCCGCAACCGCCGCCGGCACGGTCGACCCGAAGACGGGCAGAAAGGTGCTGTACTGGCACGACCCGATGGCGCCGAACCAGCATTTCGACAAGCCCGGCAAGTCGCCTTTCATGAACATGCCGCTCGAACCTGTCTACGCGGACGACGGCGGCGGCGACGCGGGCGTGCGCATCGATCCCGGCCTGCAGCAGAACCTGGGCATTCGCTATGCGAGCGTGCGACGGCGCGACGTCGACGAAGGATTCGACGCGGTCGGTACGACGCAATTCGACGAATCGCGCGCGGTGGTCGTGCAGTCGCGCGTGACGGGCTATATCGACCGACTGTACGCGAACGCGCCGATGCAGCGCATCGCGAAGGGCGCGCCGGTCGCGTCGCTGTTCGTGCCGGATTGGCTCGCGCCGCAGGAGGAATATCTCGCACTCAAGCGCGGTGGAATGGATGCGGAGCTGCTTGCCGCGTCGCGCGCGCGAATGCGTGCGCTGTCGATTCCCGACGGCGTGATCGCGAGCCTCGACCGGACGGGCCGCGCGCAGACGCACGTCGTGCTCGCGTCGCCGGAGGCGGGCGTCGTCGGCGAGCTGAACGTGCGTGACGGCGCGATGGTGACGCCCGGGCAGACGATCGCGAAGATCGCGGGGCTGTCGACGCTGTGGCTCGTCGTCGACGTGCCGGAGGCGCTCGCCTCCGGCGTGCGGCCCGGCATGCGCGTGGACGCGACGTTCGCGGGCGATCCGCAGCGGCGCGTGAGCGGCGTGATCCGCGAGATCCTGCCGGGCGTCAATGCAACGACGCGCACGCTGCAGGCGCGGCTCGAGATCGATAACCACGCGTTCACGCTGACGCCGGGCATGCTGATGCGCGTGCGCGTGGACGCGCCGCATGCGGCGCCGCGGCTCGTCGTGCCGTCCGACGCCGTGATCGCGACGGGCAAGCGCTCGGTCGTGATCGTCAGGATGGCAGACGGTCGGCTGCGGCCGGCTGAGGTGGCGATCGGCCGCGACGTCGGCGACGAGACCGAGGTGCTGGCCGGGTTGAACGAAGGCGAAACGGTGGTTGCATCCGGACAGTTCCTGATCGATTCCGAAGCGAGCCTGAAATCGGTGTTGCCGAGGCTCGAAGCCGAGGCGGCCGGCGCGCGCGCGACGACGGCCGACGCCGCGACGGCGCGCGCGACAAGCGCAACGAGCGCAACAAGCGCGACAAGCGCGACAAGCGCGACAAGCGCGACAAGCGCGACAAGCGCGACAAGCGCGCAAACGTCATCGTCGTCCCCGTCGCCTGCGCACGCGAGCGCCGCCTCGCCGGTTTACGAAACCACCGGCAAGATCGAGAAGATCACCGCGGCCGACATCACGTTCTCGCATCAGCCGGTGCCGGCGCTCGGTTGGGGCGCGATGACGATGTCGTTCGGCAAGCCCGCGCCCGCCGCGTTCGCGAACGTGAAGCCGGGCGATACGGTGCGCTTCGCGTTCCAGGGCACCGACGACGGCTATCGGCTGACGAAGGTCGAACCGATCGGAGGCGCACGATGATCGCGCACGTCATTCGATGGTCGATTCGCAATCGCCTTCTCGTGCTGCTCGCGACCGCGCTCGTCGCCGCGTGGGGCGCGCTATCGCTGAACCGCACGCCGCTCGACGCGCTGCCGGATCTGTCCGACACGCAGGTGATCGTCAAGGCGTCGTATCCGGGCAAGGCGCCGCAGGTGGTCGAAGATCAGGTGACCTATCCGCTCACGACCACGCTGCTCGGCGTGCCGGGCGCGAAGACGATCCGCGCGTATTCGTCGTTCGGCGATGCGTTCGTCTACGTGCTGTTCGACGACAAGACCGATCAGTACTGGGCGCGCTCGCGCGTGCTCGAGTATCTGAATCAGGTTCAGAGCCGGCTGCCGCAGGGCGCGAGCGTCGCGCTCGGGCCGGACGCGACGGGCGTCGGCTGGGTCTACGAGTACGCGCTCGTCGATCGCAGCGGGCGGCACGATCTCGGCCAGCTGCGCGCGCTCAACGACTGGTTCCTGAAGTTCGAGCTGAAGGCCGTGCCCGACGTCGCGGAAGTCGCGAGCATCGGCGGGATGGTGCGCCAATATCAGGTGGTGCTCGATCCCGACAAGCTGCGCGCGTTCGGCATCACGCAGGCCGACGTCGCCGGTGCGCTCGGCAAGGCGAACAGCGAATCGGGCGGCTCGGTCGTCGAGATGGCCGAATCCGAGTACATGGTGCGCGCGAGCGGCTACCTGCGTACGCTCGACGACTTTCGCAACGTCGTGCTGCGCGCGAGCGACGCCGGCACGCCGGTGCTGCTCGGCGACGTCGCGCGCGTGCAGATCGGCCCGGAAATGCGGCGCGGGATCGCCGAGCTGAACGGCGAAGGCGAAGTCGCGGGCGGCGTGATCGTGATGCGGTCCGGCAAGAACGCGCTGTCGACGATCGAGGCCGTGAAGGCGAAGCTTGCCGATCTGAAGCGCTCGCTGCCCGCGGGCGTCGAACTCGTGACGACGTACGACCGCTCGCAACTGATCGAGCGCGCGGTCGACAACCTGAAGGACAAGCTCGTCGAGGAGTTCGTGATCGTCGGGCTCGTATGCGCGGTATTCCTGTTTCATCTGCGCAGCGCGCTCGTCGCGATCCTGTCGCTGCCGCTCGGCGTGCTCGCCGCGTTCATCGTGATGCGCTATCAGGGCGTCAACGCGAACCTGATGTCGCTCGGCGGCATCGCGATCGCGATCGGCGCGATGATCGACGCGGCCGTCGTGATGATCGAGAACGCGCACAAGCATCTCTAGGCTCACGAGCATGCGCACCCGGGCGAGCCGCTGCCGAACGCCGCGCGCTGGGAGCTGATCGCCGCGTCGGCGGCGGAAGTCGGGCCCGCGCTGTTCTTCTCGCTGCTGATCATCACGCTGTCGTTCATTCCGGTGTTCGCGCTCGAAGGTCAGGAGGGCAAACTGTTCGCGCCGCTCGCATTCACGAAGACGTATACGATCGCCGCGGCGGCGGGCTTGTCGGTCACGCTCGTGCCGGTGCTGATGGGCTACCTGATTCGCGGCCGCATTCCGCACGAGGCGTCGAATCCGCTGAACCGGCTGCTCGTGCGGCTCTATCGGCCGCTTCTCGAAGCGACGCTGAAGCGGCCGTGGTTTGCGATCGGCATCGCGGTCGCGGCGCTCGTCGTCACCGCGATTCCGGTGTCGCGTCTCGGCGGCGAGTTCATGCCGCCGCTCGACGAAGGCGATCTGCTGTACATGCCCACCGCCTTGCCCGGCATTTCCGCGCAGAAGGCGGCCGAGCTGCTGCAGCAAACGGACCGTCTGATCAAGACGGTGCCCGAGGTCGCGACCGTGTTCGGCAAATCGGGCCGCGCGGACACCGCGACCGATCCGGCGCCGCTCGAGATGTTCGAGACGACGATCCGTTTCAGGCCGCGCGACGAATGGCGGCCCGCAATGACGCCCGAGAAGCTCGTCGACGAGCTCGATCGCGTCGTGAAGGTGCCGGGCCTGTCGAACGTCTGGGTGCCGCCGATCCGCAACCGGCTCGACATGCTGTCGACCGGCATCAAGACGCCGGTCGGCGTGAAGATCTCCGGCCCGGATCTCGCGCAGGTCGAGCGGATCGCAACGCAGGTCGAAGCGGCGGTGAAGGGCGTGCCGGGCGTCGCGTCGGCGCTCGCCGAGCGGCTGAACGGCGGGCGCTACGTCGATGTCGACATCGACCGGCGCGCGGCTGCGCGCTATGGCCTTTCGATCGGCGACGTGCAGGCCGTCGTCGCATCGGCGATCGGCGGCGAGAACGTCGGCGAGGTGATCGCGGGCCGCGAGCGCTTTCCGATCAACATCCGCTATCCGCGCGAGGTGCGCGATTCGCTCGAAAAGCTGCGGCAATTGCCGATCGTCACCGGGCGCGGCGCGCAGATCCTGCTGCGCGACGTCGCCGCGGTGACGATCGCCGACGGGCCGCCGATGATCCGCAGCGAGAACGCGCGGCTGTCGGGCTACGTGTATGTCGACATTCGCGGCGTCGATCTGAAGACGGCTGTCGATGCGATGCAGCGCGCGGTCGCGCAGCGGGTCGCGCTGCCGCCCGGCTATTCGATCGCGTGGTCCGGGCAGTTCGAGTATCTGGAGCGTGCGGCCGCGACGCTGCGCGCGGTGATTCCGGCCACGCTCGTCGTGATTTTCGTGCTGCTGTTCGTGACGTTCGATTCGGCGGCCGACGCGCTGCTGCTGATGACGACCGTGCCGTTCGCGCTCGTCGGCGGATTCTGGTTCGTCTGGATGCTGGGCCATGCGGTGTCGGTCGCGACGGCGGTCGGCTTCATCGCGCTCGCCGGCGTGGCGGCCGAGTTCGGCGTCGTGATGCTGCTGTATCTGAAGAGCGCGTACGCGCGGCGCGTCGCCGCCGGCGAGCCGCCGACCGAGGCGATGCTCGCCGACGCGATTCGCGAAGGCGCGGCGCTGCGCGTGCGGCCGAAGGCGATGACGGTCGCCGTCGTGCTCGCGGGCCTCGTGCCGATCATGTTCGGGCACGGTTCGGGTTCCGAAGTGATGCAGCGAATCGCCGCGCCGATGGTGGGCGGCATGGTCACGGCGCCGCTGCTGTCGATGTTCGTCATTCCCGCTGGGTGGATGCTGCTGCAGCGCCGCCGCGTGCGCCGAGCGATGCGCGCGCGGCGTTCCCCCGTTGCCGGCCGCGCTGGCGCGGATTTTTCTTCCCTTGATACCGGAGAACCTCAATGAAGCAATCGATCGTGTTGCTGATCACGCTCGCGGCCGCGGCCGCTCCCGCCATCGCCGCCGACGGGATGGCGGGCATGAACATGCCGATGTCGTCGCACGATGCGTCGCGGCAATCCGACGCCGCGTTGACCGACGCGGTGGTCCGGAAAGTCGACCCCGCGGCCGGCATGGTCACGCTCGAGCATGGCGCGCTCGATAACGTCGGGATGCCGCCGATGACGATGGCGTTCAAGGCGAAGGACGCGGAGATGGCGGCGCGCGTTCGCGCGGGCGACAAGGTGAGGGTGCGCGTCGAGAACGTGGGCGGCGTGCCGACCATCGTGAAGCTCGAGAAATAAGCGTTCCGCGCATCGGGCCGGCCGGCGGCGGCCGGCCCGTTCGCGATGCTTCGGTCGCGCGCGCATCGGGTTGCGCGGCGCGGGCGTCGCGCGCGCGGCCGCCGCTCGAAACGCAGCGAAATTTCCGGAGAAAGGGCGCTCGCTGTCACGAGCGATGAACTATTGTTCTAGATATCCGTGTTGCAGCGCCGACGGAATGGCGCCTACGCGCGACCCGCGCCCCGTCCGGGCCGGCCGCCGTCGATTCGTCAATTGAGGAGGCGAAAGATGCAGCGATTGGAACATGCGCTCAGGCGCGTCAAGGTCGGCACCGGCACGCCGATCGATTTCTCCGGCACCTGGAAGAACGAGCTCGGCTCGACGATGCGGATCGAGCAGTCGGGCGACAGCGTGTCGGGCACGTACGAGAGCGCGGTCAGCGAAAAGGGCGGCTCGACGAGCGGCGATCTGATCGGCTATGTCGACGGCAATCTGATCGCGTTCGTCGTCCACTGGGATCAGTTTCAGGCGATCACCGCGTGGGTCGGGCAATGCGAGCCCGGCACGTCGAACGACAGGATCAACACGCTGTGGCAGATGACGCAGCAGGTGGAGGCGGGCGAGGAGTGGGCGTCGATCAACGCAGGCGCCGATACGTTCGTGAGGGATTGAGGCGGGAAGGTTTCGGTGCGGGACGCGAGCGATCCGCGGCGTGGCGCGGCGAATCGCTCGTTCGGCCGTGCGCGCTTACTCCACCGTCACCGACTTCGCGAGATTGCGCGGCTTGTCGACGTCGGTGCCGCGCGCGCAGGCGGTGTGATACGCGAGCAACTGCAGCGGCACGACATGCAGGATCGGCGACAGCGGCCCGTAATGCTCGGGCATCCGGATCACGTGCAGCCCTTCGCCGTTGACGATGTGCGTATCGGCGTCGGCGAACACGTACAGCTCGCCGCCGCGCGCGCGCACTTCCTGCATGTTCGACTTCAGCTTCTCGAGCAGCGTGTCGTTCGGCGCGACCGTCACGACCGGCATCGCCTCCGTCACGAGCGCGAGCGGCCCGTGCTTGAGCTCGCCCGCCGGATATGCTTCCGCGTGGATGTACGAGATCTCCTTCAGCTTCAATGCGCCTTCGAGCGAGATCGGGTAGTGCAGCCCGCGGCCGAGGAACAGCGCGTTCTCCTTGCGCGCGAATTCTTCGGACCACGCAATGATTTGCGGCTCGAGCGCGAGCACGCCGTTGAGCGCGGCAGGCAGGTGGCGCAGTTGCTTCAGGTAGTCGGCTTCGCGCGATGCGTCGACGTGGCCGCGCAGCTTGCCGAGCGTCGCCGCGAGCACGAACAGCGCGACGAGCTGCGTCGTGAACGCCTTCGTCGACGCGACGCCGATCTCGGTGCCCGCGTGCGTGAGAAATTGCAGCTCGGTTTGGCGCACCATCGCGCTCGTCGCGACGTTGCAGATCGCGAGCGTGTGCGCGTGGCCGAGCGCCTGCGCGTGCTTGAGCGCGGCGAGCGTGTCGGCCGTCTCGCCCGATTGCGAGATCACCACGACGAGCGAGCGCGGGTTCGGCACCGATTCGCGATAGCGGTATTCGCTCGCGATCTCGACTTGCGTCGGGATCTTCGCGATCGATTCGAGCCAGTACTTCGCGGTGAGCCCCGAGTAGTAGCTCGTGCCGCACGCGAGGATCAGCAGGCTGTCGATGCCGGCGAACACGCCGGCCGCGTTCTCGCCGAATAGAGACGGATCGAACGCTTCTGCTTGAGGAAGCGTGTCGCCGATCGCGCGCGGCTGCTCGAAGATCTCCTTCTGCATGAAGTGCCGGTACGGGCCGAGCTCGACCGCGCCGCCGTACGCATTGACGACGCGCACTTCGCGCTCGGCGCGCGCGCCGTCGCGATCGACGATCCGCACGCCGTCGAGCGTGAGCTCGCAAACGTCGCCTTCCTCGAGGAACGTGAAGCGATCGGTGCTGCCGGCGAGCGCGAGCGCATCGGATGCGAGGAAGTTCTCGCGCTCGCCGAAGCCGACGACGAGGGGCGAGCCCTGGCGCGCGCCGACGACGGTGTTCGGCTCGTCCATGTGGATCACCGCGATCGCGTACGCGCCGTGCAGCTGCTTGACGGCTTCCTGGACGGCCGCGAACAGGTTGCCGCGATAGAGGCTGTGGATCAGGTGCGCGACGACCTCGGTGTCGGTCTGCGACACGAATTCATAGCCTTGGTCGCGCAACGCCTCGCGCAGCGGCTCGAAGTTTTCGATGATGCCGTTGTGCACGAGCGCGAGCGCGTTCGACGAGAAGATCGGGTGCGCGTTGTGCGTGACGGGCGCGCCGTGCGTCGCCCAGCGCGTGTGCGCGATGCCCGTCGCGCCTTCGAGATGCGATTCGCGCACCTGCGCGTCGAGATCGGCGACGCGCGTGACGCTGCGCGCGCGCTTCGGTGCGCCCGGCGTGCAGGCGTGAGCGTCGAGCACCGCGACGCCGCACGAATCGTAGCCGCGATACTCGAGACGGCGCAGCCCTTCGATCAGCACCGGAACGATGTTACGTTGCGCAACTGCGCCGACAATTCCGCACATGAGAATCTATCCTCGAAACTCGACAATGATGCGGGCGCGTCGTCGCGCGCCCGGGAAACCGTTCAGCTCTTCTTCTTGACGGGACGCACGTAGCCGCTCTTCGCGGTCTGCGTCTTGTCGTTCCGCACGAGCATGCCTTCGGCGACGTCCTTCCATACGGTCGTGCCCGCCGCGATCGTCACGCCTCGGCCGACGCGCACCGGCGCGACGAGCTGCGTGTCCGAGCCGACGAACACGTCGTCCTCGATGATCGTGCGGAACTTGTTCGCGCCGTCGTAGTTGCAGGTGATCGTGCCCGCGCCGATGTTCACGCGCGCGCCGATGTCCGCGTCGCCGAGATAGGTCAGGTGGTTCGCTTTCGAGCCGTGGCCGAGCGTTGCGTTCTTCACCTCGACGAAGTTGCCGACGTGCGCCTCGTCGGCGAGCACCGCGCCCGGGCGCAGCCGCGCGTACGGGCCGACGACGGTGTGCGCGCCGAGCGTCGCGCCGTCGAGATGCGAGAACGCGTCGATGCGCGCGCCCGCGGCGATCGTCGCGTTGCGGATCACGCAGTTCGCGCCGATCGTCACGCCGTCGGCGAGCGTCACGTCGCCCTCGAACACGCAGTTCACGTCGATCGACACGTCGCGGCCGCACGCGAGCTTGCCGCGCACGTCGATGCGCGCCGGATCGGCGAGCGTCACGCCGCCCGCGAGCAGCGCGTCGGCGAGATTGCGCTGGTGGATGCGCTCGAGCTCGGCGAGCTGCGCCTTGCTGTTCACGCCGAGCGTCTCCCATTCGTCGTCCGGTTGCGTCGTGACGATCTCGAAGCCCGCCTCGATCGCCTGCTCGACGACGTCGGTCAGGTAGTACTCGCCCTGCGCGTTGTCGTTGCCGAGCGCGCCGAGCCACATCGACAGCTGCGCGGTCGGCGTGACGACGATGCCCGTGTTGATCTCGGCGATCTTCAGCTCGTCGGGCGATGCGTCCTTCTGCTCGACGATGCGCGTCACGCACCCCGCCTGGTCGCGCACGATGCGCCCGTAGCCCGTCGGATCGTCGAGCGTGACGGTCAGCACGCCGTAGCGCGCATCGGTGGCGGCGTCGACGAGGCGCTTGAGCGTCGCCGTGCGCGTGAGCGGCACGTCGCCGTACAGCACGAGCGTCGGCTGCGACGGGTCGAGCAGCGGCAGCGCCTGGCGCACCGCGTGCCCGGTGCCGAGCTGCTGCTCCTGCACCGCGAACTGCACGTCGGGCGCGGCGACGGCCGCCTGCACCGCTTCGGCGCCGTGGCCGACGACGACGACGAGCCGCGACGGCGCAAGCGCGCGGGCGGTGTCGATCACGTGGGAGAGAAGGGGCCTGCCGGCCAGAGGATGAAGCACTTTCGGCAGCGCGGAACGCATGCGCTTGCCGGTGCCTGCCGCCAAAATCACGATATTCATGGCGCCAGTTTCGTAGGGAGAGTTCGAAGCTGGTCATTCTAGCATGCGGGCCCCTTCCGGCGCGGCTGCGCGGCCGGGCGGGGCGGGGGCCGCATGCGTGGGCGCCGCTCGCCGAGCGACGAGCGGCGCCGCCATTTACAGATCGTCGAACTGCACGATCGACACGGGCTTCGCGCCGCCCGGCGCACCCGCGTCGGTGCCGCACGGATCTTCGTCGAACGCGATGTCGCCGTTCGGATCGGCCTGGCCCGTCGCGCGCAGTCCGGCGAACGGGAAGAGCTGCGTGTCCATCAGGTGCGACGGCACGACGTTCGCCAGCGCGTTGAACATGTTGTCGACGCGGCCCGGGAAGCGCTTGTCCCACTCGCGGATCAGCGCCTTCATCTCGGCGCGCTTCAGGTTCGGCTGGCTGCCGCACAGGTTGCACGGGATGATCGGGAATTCGCGCAGCTCCGCGTATTTCTCGAGATCGATTTCCTTCGCGTACGCGAGCGGGCGGATCACGACGTTCTTGCCGTCGTCCGACTGCAGCTTCGGCGGCATGCCCTTCAGCTTGCCGCCGTAGAACATGTTCAGGAGCAGCGTCTGCACGATGTCGTCGCGATGGTGGCCGAGCGCGATCTTCGTCGCGCCGAGCTCGCCCGCGACGCGGTACAAGATCCCCCGGCGCAGCCGTGAGCACAGCGAGCAGGTGGTCTTGCCCTCGGGCACGAGCCGCTTGACGATGCTGTACGTGTCCTGATTCTCGATGTGGAACGGCACGCCGGTCTTCGTCAGGTACTCGGGCAGCACGTGCTCCGGAAAGCCCGGCTGCTTCTGGTCGAGATTCACGGCGACGATGTCGAAATCGATCGGCGCGCGCTCGCGCAGCCGCATCAGGATGTCGAGGAGCGCGTAGCTGTCCTTGCCGCCCGACAGGCAGACCATCACCTTGTCGCCGTGCTCGATCATGTTGTAGTCGCCGATCGCCTGGCCGACCTGGCGCACGAGCCGCTTGAACAGCTTGTTGTTCTCGTACGCCTGTTTCTGCTCGCGGCGCGTGAGCGCGCGGCGGTCGGTCTCGGCGGCGTTCACTTCGACGGCGGCGGCCGCGTCGGCTTCGTTCAGATGCGGGGTGTGGGGCGCATTCATGCTCGCTCCTCGTCCTTGATGCGAAATACTTCGACGCCGACGGCGTCGCAATCGGGATAGGCGTCCGGCTTTTCGGTGGAAACGCGCACCGCGCGCACGGCGTCGTGCGCGAGCAGGGCCGCCGCGATCGCGTCGCACAGCGTTTCCTGCAGATGGATGTGGCCGCGCGCGACGCACTGCGCGACGCTTTGCTTCATCAGATCATAGTCGACGACTTCGCGCAGCTTGTCCTCGACGGGCGTGGTCAGCGCGAGCGGCACGAACAGGTCGACGTTGACGACGACGCGCTGTTCGCCGCGCTTCTCGTGCTCGAAGGCGCCGATGTTCATGTACACCTCGTGGTCGCGCAGGTAGAGCCTGCGGCAATCGGCGAGCCTGGGATGCAGGAGGGCGGCAAACATGGTCGTTCCAGTCAAAGGGTGATGCATGCAAAGGGGCGCGGCCCGGCGTCGATGCGTGCGCACGGGGCCGCGCCCGTCAATTCCGCTCGTCCGCGGGCGGCGCGAGATGCTCGCCGCCGTCGACGGTCAACGTCGCGCCCGTCACGCCCGGCGCGCTCGCGAGATAGCACGCGGCGTCGGCGATGTCGTCCGCGCGCGGCGCGCGCCCGCGCACGAGGCCGACGACCCGCACCTTCGGCGCGAGCGCGAGCGCCTGCGCGGTCGTCGCGCGGTGCAGCGCGGCTTGCGCGAGCGAGTGCGACAAGCGCTCGGGCGCCGGATCAAACAGCGCCTCGTCCAGCAGATGAATCACGACCGCGCGCTCGCGTTCGTGCTCGCGCGCGGCGTCGGGCGTCGCGTCGGCGAGCGTGCGCGCTAGCACGAGCGGCGCGGCGACGCCGCGCGCCATCGCGCTCGCGAGCGACGCGTAGCCGACGTCGTGCGCGTTGTCCGCGACGGGCGCGGCTTGCGCGACGACGCACGACGGCCGGCCGAGCGCCGCGCCGCAGCCGGCGACGAGCCGCGCGACGTCGTCCTCGACCGACAGATCGGCGACGAGCACCGCCGCGCGGCGGCCGAGCGCCTCGACTTCGGCGGCGAGCGCGGCGGCCGCGTGCGCTTCGCCGCCCGCGGCCGCCGCGAGCGCGACGTCCCAGCCGCGCCGCGCGAAGCCGACGGCGAGTGCGCGGCCGACGGCCGCGGCGTCGAGCGCGGGCCGCGCGGCGGCGGGCGCGGCACGGGCGGCCTTGCCGGTTCCTTCCGACAAGCCGCGCGCGGCGACCGCGCTCGGCGCGCCGTTCGCGCCGGGAGCCGCGGGTGCTGCGGGTGCTGCGGGTGCCGCGGGCGCGCCGCCGGAACGTGCGGTGTCCGAAGCGACGTTCGCTCGCGCATCGCCTGCCCGCGCGGCGCTCGTCGGCGCCGCGTGCGTCTCCGCGTGCGTCTTCGAGGCGCCGGCGCGCGCATCACTCGCCCGGGCGGCCGCGCCGGCCGTCTGCTTCGCGCGCGTCTGTGCCGCTTGCGCGCCGTCCGCTGGCGCGGCGGCCGTCTGCACGGCGCCCGCTTGCACGGCGCCCGTAATCAGCACGACCCGCGCGGTGCGGGCCGCGGATGTGTCACAGGTGTCGGCGGGGGCGGTCATTTACAATGCCGGGATGAATCCGAAAGCTCACGAACCCGGTAGTTTACCCGTTCCCGGCCCCGACGCGCTTGCGCAGTCCGAGTCGCTCGCCGCTTCGCTGCGCGCCGAAATCGCCGCGGCGGGCGGCTGGATCACGTTTGCGCGCTACATGGAGCGTGTGTTGTACGCGCCGGGCGCGGGCTACTACAGCGGCGGCGCGCAGAAATTCGGCTGGCGCGCCGACGACGGCAGCGATTTCGTGACCGCGCCCGAGCTGTCGCCGCTCTTCGCGCAGACGCTCGCGCGCCCCGTCGCGCAGGCGCTCGAGGCGAGCGGCACGCGGCGCGTGATGGAATTCGGCGCGGGCACGGGCAAGCTCGCGGCGGGGCTGCTGAACGCGCTCGCCGCGCTTGGCGCCGAGCTCGACGAATACGCGATCGTCGACCTGTCGGGCGAGCTGCGCGCGCGTCAGCGCGAGACGATCGAGGCGCACGCGCCCGGTCTCGCCGCGCGCGTGCGCTGGCTCGATGCGCTGCCCGAGCGCTTCGAGGGCGTCGTCGTCGGCAACGAAGTGCTCGACGCGATGCCGGTGCGGCTCGTCGTCAAACATGCGGACGGCTGGCGCGAGCGCGGCGTTTTGGTCGACGGCGCGCTCGCGTTCGCGTTCGCCGACCGGCCGCTCGCGCACGCAGGCGACGCGGCGCGCGTGGTCGAGATCGACGCCGACGAAGGCTACGTGACGGAGACGCACGACGCGGCGGCGGCGTTCGTCCGCACGGTGTGCGCGATGCTCGCGCGCGGCGCGGCGTTTTTCATCGACTACGGCTTTCCGAGCCACGAGTACTACCACCGGCAGCGCGCGCAGGGCACGCTGATGTGCCACTACCGGCACCGTGCGCACGGCGATCCGTTCCTATATCCGGGGCTGCAGGACATCACCGCGCACGTCGAATTCAGCGCGATCTACGAGGCGGGCGTCGGCGCGGGCGCGGATCTGCTCGGCTACACGTCGCAGGCGCGCTTCCTGCTGAACGCGGGCATCACCGACGTGCTCGCCGAGATCGATCCGACCGACGCGCAGCGCTTCCTGCCCGCCGCGAACGCGGTGCAGAAGCTGATTTCCGAGGCGGAGATGGGCGAACTGTTCAAGGTGATCGCGTTTTCGCGCGGCATCGACGGCACGCTCGACGCGTTCGCGCGCGGCGACCGCTCGCACACGCTGTAGCCGGCCGGAGGCGATGCGATGCTGCGCTGGCTGCTCACCACGTTCATCGCCGTGATGGTGCTCACGCGCGCGTGGCCGTGGCTGTCGAAGCTCGGCGTCGGGCGCTTGCCGGGCGACGTGACGCTCAGGCTCGGCTCGCGGGCCTATCCGTTTCCGTTCATGTCGACGCTCGTGATCATGGGCATCGTGTCGGTGATCGCGCGGCTCTGGTGACGCCGGCGGCGTGCGGCGCGAATCGTTGCGCGGGCCGCACCGGATCGACACGGCGGGCGTTGCGGCGGGCCGGCGCCGGCGCGTGCGCGCCGACGGAGCCGCGCGCGGGCCTTGCTTCGCGCGTTGCGGGTTCGAGCGGACGGGCGGCGCGCGGCGCGCGATCGGCGCCGCGTTCGCGCCGCCCGGCGCGGATCAGGCCGATCGGCCGCGCGTTGCGCGCGGCGCCGCCCGCGCGCGTCACAGCTCGAGCTCGCCGAGAATCCGGTGCGCGAGCGCCTTCGCCTCGTTGAACGCTTCCGCCTCGTTCGCGCTCGTCGCGTCGACCTCGTAGAGCGTATTGTCGGGCGTGCCGCCTTCGTCCCGGGACAGGATCACGTACCCCTGGAAGCGTCCGTTATCCGTCTTGCGGGTATGCGCCTTGGCCGTGTAAAGGCCCTTCGTGTAGGTGTTGCCGCCGTCCATGATGCCTCTCCCGAGAAAGGACGCCCCCATCGTAGCATCCCGACGCCTCGCTTTCAGCGGCGGCGAAAACGCACGGCTGGGTGAGGGCGCGCGCGAAACGGGGCGGCCGAGTCGGGCTGCCCGGTGAAGCGCCGCGCCCCGTCAGGCGCGATCTGTCGCGCAATGTCGCTCGGATATGGCCGATCAGGCGCAACGGGTTTGACGCACAAGAGGAGCGGACGGGGTTGCTGAAACCGATCCGAAAAGCGCGGCCCGCGAGAGTCGAGCGCGCCGAGGTTTCGATCGTCGCGTGCGGGAAGCGAACGATCCGAGGCGATATACGGCTGCAAAGCGGCCGCGCCGGCCAAGCCGGCCATCGCGCGATCGAGCGCGTCGCGCGCGCGGCGCGGCAATGCCCGGCCGGTTCAGGTTCGTGCCGGCGTGTGTCCTGTCTCTTGTCGCGCGACCCGTCCGTTCGCCCGCAGCGCCGCCCGAGCGCGCCGATTACACGTACCGTTCGCGCGCACCGATTGCGCGACAGGACGTTCAGCGCGGCACGTTCGCGCGAAGCCTGTCGCGAACGGAATCGCATCGACGGTTCGTGCGCGAATGCCGTCGCGCGATGCTCGGATCTGCCGCATCCGCATCCGCAGCCGCGTCACGACGCGACGAGCGCGACGACTTCGTCGAGCGTCGGCGCGTGCGCGCCCGTGTGGCGGCACGCCGCCGCGCCGGCCGCGAGCGCGAACGACAAATGCTCGCGCCAGCCGCGCTCCGGCACCGTCATCAGGCTGAACAGCAAGCCGCCGATCGTCGCGTCGCCGGCGCCCACCGTGTCCGCGACCTCGACGCGCGGCGGCCGCGCGTCGAGTGTCTCGCCGCCCGCGTAGAGCGTCGCCGTGTCCGGCCCCCGCGTGACGAGCAGCGCCGCGCGCGGATTGAACGCGTGCAGCCGCGCGATCGCGCTCGCTTCGTCTTCGCCCGCGAACAGGTGCCGCAAGTCTTCGTCGGACACCTTGATCAGATCGGCGAGCTCGGCCATCTTCGCGAGCGTCGGCCGGTAGCCGTCCGTCATCAGATTGCGGTAGTTCGGATCGAAGCTGATCTTCACGCCCGCTTCGCGCAATTCGGCGGCGAGCGCCACGAGCGTCGCCGCGAGCGGTTCGCGCACGAGGCTGATGCAGCCGAAATGCGCCCACTTCGCGTGCTCGCGCCAGCCGTCGGGCAGCCGCTTCGGATCGAACGCGAGATCCGCGCTGTTTTCGCCGATGAAGAAATACGCGGGCGGCTGCGTTTCGTGGACGATCGCGAGGAGCGGCGCGCGCTCGACCCGCTGCAGGAAGCGCAGATCGAGGCCGGCCGCCTCGCTTTCGCGCCACAGCTCGTCGGAGAAGCAGTCGCGGCCCACCGCGCCCGCGCACGCGCTCGGCGCGCCGAGCCGCGCCACCGCGCGCGCGACGTTCCAGCCGGCGCCGCCCGGGCGCGATGTCCAGTGCGCGCCGCCCGTGCGGACCATGTCGGTGAGAATGTCGCCCGCCGACACGAATTGCGGAAACCCTGCGCTCATCGCGCTCCTCCGTTTCGGCGGCGCGCCGCGCCGTCGCCGTTGATCTTGCCGCGTCCATCGCGTCCATCGCGTCCGTCGCCGCGCTTCGCGGACGCGGCTTCGCCGTGGCCGCCCGCGCCGTCATCCGCATCATCCGCATCATCCGCGCCGTCGCCCGCGCGCATGCCGCCGCCGTCGCCGCGCTTCGCCGCGAGCGCGTGCAGCACTTCGTAGCACGCGCCCATCGTGTGATAGTCGGTCTTGCCGGCGGGGCTCTTCTCGTCGCTGTACTTGCGGTTGTCGCAGGTGAGAACCCGGTACCACGCGCCGTAGCGGTGATCGACGAAGTGCGCCCAGCTATAGCGCCAGATCTCGTCGTACCAGTCCCAGAAGCGTTCGCTGCCCGTGCGCTGCGCGAGGAGCGCGGCCGCCGCGAAGCTCTCCGCCTGCACCCAGAAGTACTTGTCGTGGTCGCACACCTTGTAGTCCGGCCCGAAGCCGTAGCAAAGGCCGCCGTGGTCGCTGTCCCACGCGTGCGCGAACGCCGCGTCGAACAGCTCGATCGCGCGCGGCAGCAGCCAGTCGAGCGGGCGGTGGCGCTCGAGAATCAGCAGCAGCTTCGCCCATTCGGTCTGATGGCCGGGCTGGAAGCCCCACGGACGGAAGATGTTCGAGCTGTCTTCCTTGTTGTATTCCCAGTCGACCGACCAGTCCGCGTGGAAGTGCTCCCACACGAGCCCGTGCGACAGCGCGGCCTGCCGCTGCACGATGTTCGTCGCGACCTTCTCCGCGCGGTCGAGATACGTCAGGTGGCCCGTTGCCTCGTATGCGGCGAGGAGCGCTTCCGTCGCGTGCATGTTCGCGTTCTGGCCGCGGTAGCTCGACACGGCCCAGCCCGGCGTCGCGTCGTCCGCGTAGAGGCCCGCCGCCCGATCCCAGAAGCGGCGTTCCATCAGCTCGAACGTGTGCGCGATGAGCGGCTTTGCCTCTTCGACGCCCGCCATCGCCGCGTGCGCGGCCGCGAGCAGCACGAACGCGAGTCCGTAGCAGTGGCGCGTGCCGTCGCGCGTCGCGCGCTTCTCGCCGTCGCGCCATTCGATCTCCCAGTCGTAGCCTTCGTGCTCGGCGTCCCAGTGCGCGTCGCGCAGGAAGCGCAGCCCGTGGCGCACGTAGTCGAGATCGCGCGCGTCGCCGAAGTGGCGGTACGCCATCGCGTAGTTGAAGATGAAGCGGCAGCTGCTGACGAGGTGGCGCGTGGTGCGGTCGTAGACGCTGCCGTCGTCGCGCAAGAAGTGGTGGAAGCCGCCCGTCGGGTCGAACACGTGCGGCGCGTAGAAGCGCAGCGTGTCCTCGACGTGCGCGATGAGGAACTGCGGGTCGCGGAAGCTCGCGACGTACGGCGCGGTGGCGTGCGGCGCGTCGGGCGTCGGACGGGAAGCGGGCGTGGCTGAGGTCGTCATGATCCGAGTACCGAGGTGAGGGGGCGCGGCGTGCGTGCGGCGCCCGCGCTGCTGGCCCGCGCGATCAGTTGCACGGGAAGGCTGAGTTCGGTCTGCGCGGGCGAATCGGCGAGCAGCAGCTCGATGCCCTGCCGGCCGAGCGCCTCCTTGTCGATCGCGAGCGTCGTGAGGGGCGGCGCCGCGTGCGCGGCGGCCGGAATGTCGTCGAAGCCGACGAACGCGATGTCGTCCGGCACGCGCACGCCGTGCTCGATGCACACGCGCATCGCGGCGAGCGCGGCCGCGTCGTTGTACGCGAACACGGCGTCGGGCAGCGGGCCGCCCGCGTCGAGCAAGTGCCGCATCGCGTTCGCCGCGCCGGCGTCGGGGCCGAGGCTCGTGTCGATCGACAGCTCGAGCGACGGATCGAACAGCATGCCCGCGTCGAAGAACGCGCGGCGATAGCCGAGCGCGCGCTGCGCGATGCTGTAGTGCGCGAGCGAGCCGCCGATGAACGCGATGCGTCGGCGGCCCGACGCGAACAGGTGATGCATCGCGAGCGCGGCGCCGCCCGCGTTGTCGACGTTGATCGAGCGCAGCCCGGGCGCGCGGATGTCGATGAGCACGAGCGGGCGGCCCGTCGCGGCGAGCGCTTCGAGCGTCTCCGGCTCCATGAAGCCCGCGACCGCGATCGCGTCGGGCGCGTGCGGGCGCATCTGGCGGATCACGTCGTCGGTCGGGCCCGTCGTCAGGAGCGACGGCACGATCCCGCGCTCGCGGCACGCGTCCTCGACGCCGTGCAGCACGTGCGAGAAGAACGGCGTCGTCGCGAAGTTGTTGTGCTGCCGATGCAGCAGGAACGTGAGCCGCTTGATCCGCGGGCGCAATTGCGTCGGATCGTAGTTCATGCGGCGCGCGATCTCGACGACGCGCTCGCGCGTCGCCTCGGACAG
Source organism: Burkholderia sp. MSMB1498 (assembly GCF_001526245.1). Taxonomy (NCBI): domain Bacteria; kingdom Pseudomonadati; phylum Pseudomonadota; class Betaproteobacteria; order Burkholderiales; family Burkholderiaceae; genus Burkholderia; species Burkholderia sp. MSMB1498. Next base: position 11,283 of record NZ_LOYJ01000044.1, on the reverse strand, counting down.
GCCAGGCTGATTCTTGAGCGCGCGCGACACGGTGCCGATCGACACGTTGGCCGCCTGCGCGACGTCGCGAATGGTGGTGCCCATCGTTTTGAGCCGGGATGTTTAGGGTGTTGGCGATTGTATAGTAAAAATCGTCGTGCAATGCCCTGGGACTATGTCGATTCGGCTTATAAGTGCTTATTTATAAATAGGTTGGTGGGGCATAATTGTTTACTAAAAATACTAAACAGATATCGGTTTGTGGGTCGTCGTGATGCCGTCGCCGATGCCGTCGCCGATGCCGATGCCGATGCCGTCGCTCACGCCGCGACGCGGAAGATCGCCGCCGCCTCGCGCAGCGCGGACGCTTCGTCGGCGAGCGCGCCCGCGGCGCTCGCCGCCTTCTGCACGAGCAGCGCGTTGTGCTGGGTCATTTCGTCCATCTGCGCGACCGCGCGGTTCACCTGGTCGATGCCGGAGCGCTGCTCGTCGGACGCATGCGAGATTTCGTCGACGAGCGTCGCGACCTGCCGCACCGACGCGAGCATGCCGACGATCGTGCCGCCCGCGGCCTTCACCGTGTCCGCGCCGAGCTCGACTTCGCCCGTCACGTCGGCGATCAGCGTCGAGATTTCCTTCGCCGCCTGCGCGCTGCGATGCGCGAGGCCGCGCACTTCCTGCGCGACGACCGCGAAGCCGCGGCCCGCCTGGCCGGCGCGCGCCGCCTCGACGGCCGCGTTCAGCGCGAGCAGGTTGGTCTGGAATGCGATGCCCTCGATCGTCGACGAGATGCTGCGGATCTGCTGCGAGCGGACCGACAGCGCCTCCATCCGCGCGATCGCGTCGCGCGCGGCGGCGTCGCCCTGCTCGGCCTGCGTCGACGCGGCGATCGCGAGCGAGCTCGCCTGCCGCGCGTGATCGGCGTTCGTGCGCACGGCCGCGGCGAGCTGCTCCATGCTGCTCGCCGTCTGCTGCAGGCCGGCCGCGTGTTCGTCGGTGCGGCGCGACAGGTCGTGGTTGCCGTGCGCGATGTCGGACGTCGCGTGCGCGATCGCGTCGGCCGCGCGCTGCAGCGTGCCGATCGTCGCCGCCAGGCGCGCGCGCATCGCGTGCATCGCATGCAGCACGCTGCCGGGCGCGGCGTCGGCGGCGGGCACGTCGAGCGCGAGGTTGCCGGATGCGATCTCGTTGGCGACGGTCGCCGCGTAGTCCGGCTCGCCGCCCAATTGCCGCGCGAGCGCGCGCGCCATCGCCGCGCACAGCACCGCGACGGCCACGACGCCCGCGAGCACGCAGCCCGCGACCGCCCACTGGACGAGCCGCGCGACGCCGCGCGCGCGGTCGTACGCGTGTTGCGCCGCTTGGAGCTGCCACTGGCGCAACTGCGCGGCCTCGCCCTTGACGCGTTGCGCGACGGGGTCAAGCGTCTGCGTGACGACCCATTGCGCTTCGGACAGATTGTTCGCCTTCAGCAGATCGACGGCGGGCCGGATGCCCTTGTCGCGCAGCGTCGCCCAATCGGCGGCGAGGCGCTCGGCCTGCGCGCGCTCGGCGTCGGCGCGCGGCGTCGCGCGGTAGTCGGCGAGCAGGCGATCGATCGCGGCGACGTCGCGCGCCGACGCCGCGGCGACCGCTTCGGTTTTCGCGGCGGACGGATCGAGCACGGCGTCGCCGACCGCGTAGCGCGTCTGCGTGACGAGCTCGTCGATCGACGAGATTCGCTGCAGTGTCTTCGCGCGATCCTCGAAGACGTGCGCGAGCGCGTCGCCGACGCGCGCGACGCCGGCGAGACCGATGCCGCCGGCGGCGGCGAGCACGAGGACGACGACCGCGACGAGGGCGCGCAGACGGGCTTTGACGGTGAGGCGGGTGGTGTTCATCGGGGGCGGTTCCGGAAGCGGCGCGTCGCGCTCGTGACGCGTCGAGCCGTGACGAGAAGCCGGCTTAACGGCGTCGGGGGCCCCGGGTTGAATGAATTTTTCGTGAAGCGACGCCCTGATTTGGGGCGTCGGCGGCGAGGGGCGCGTGTTGCGTGATTGGGCGAAGGATGCCTGCCGGTCGTTTCGGTGTGGCGTCGCGGGCGTTGCGGCGCGCGAATGCGGCGATGCGCGAATCAGATGCGCGAATCAATCGGCGAACCGGGGAGCCCGGCGCGCCGTGCATCGCCGCGGAGCGCACGATGGCGGGCCGGAGCACGCGCAGCGGACGAAACCGGCGAGTCGGCGAAGCCGGGAAATCGGGAGGTCGCGCTGCCGGGAAGCCGCGCAAGCGTGGAGCGTGCAAGCGCGCTCTGCGAGGCGAGGCGAACACAGCGCGGCCGAGGCGAGTCGTCGCGCCGCGTCGCGTCGCGCGCAGAGCTTCGCGGCGCGTCAGTGCCGCATCGCGTCGCGCGTCAGTGCTTCGTCGCGCCCGCGCGCGCGCCGAGCGCCCCGCCGCCGTGCGCGTTGTCGGCCTGCCGCTCGCGGCTCGTGTCGCGCGCGCCCCAGCGCTGCGCGAGCGCCGCGCAGGTCATCAGCTGAATCTGATGGAACAGCATGAGCGGCAGCACCACCGCGCCGACCGCGTGCGCGGCGAAGATCACTTTCGCCATCGGCACGCCGGCCGCGAGGCTCTTCTTCGAGCCGCAGAAGATGATCGTGATCTGGTCCGCGCGATTGAAGCCGAGCCGCTTGCTGACGATGGTCGTGACCGCGAGTGCGACCGCGAGCAGCACGACGTTGACGACGACGAGCCCCGCGAGCGCGGTCGGCGGAATTTGGTGCCAGAGGCCTTCGTTGACCGCTTCGCTGAACGCGACGTAGACGACGAGCAGGATCGAGCCCTGATCGACGAAGCGCAGCACGCCGCGATTGCGCTCGATCCAGCGGCCGATCACCGGCCGCAGCAACTGCCCGGCGATGAACGGCACGAGGAGCTGCATCACGATCGCGCCGATCGTGCTCCACGGCGATGCCGTCGCGCCCGTGCCCTGCGTCGACACCATCACGCCGACAAGCGCGGGCGTGACGAAGATGCCGAGCAGGCTCGACGCGGACGCCGAGCAGACGGCGGCGGGCACATTGCCCTTCGCGATCGACGTGAACGCGATCGACGACTGTACGGTGGACGGCAGCGTGCAGAGGAACAGCACGCCGGCGTAGAGCGCGGGCGTGACGAGCGGCGTGAGCACCGGCTTGAGCGCGAGGCCGAGGAGCGGGAAGAGCGCGAACGTGCAGAGCAGCACGACGGCGTGCAGCCGCCAGTGCGTCGCGCCCGCGATGATCGCCTCGCGCGACAGCTTCGCGCCGTGCAGGAAGAAGAGCAGGCCGACCGCGATATTGGTCGCCCAGTTGAACGCGTGCGCGGCCTCGCCGCGGCACGGCAGGAAGCTCGCGAGCACGACTGTGCCGACGAGCGCGAGCGTGAAATTGTCGGGAATGAAGCGGGAGCGCGCCATTTCGGGTCTCGATCGAATGCGGTGGATGCGCCGCGGCTCGCGGGCGGCGCGGCGGTTGTCAGCCTGATATTCTCGCGGTCGGCAATTGAATAGGCAAATTCATTCGAAGAATTGATTAATGATTCGAATGCATGCCGATGCGCGCTGCGGGTGCATCGCAACCTTACGGCCAAAACGGTCGAAAACAGGCGGCGCGCGACGTCCAAAAAAGTACGCGGAATCCCTGAAAGCCGTGCAGTAACACGGTGTTACACCGATGCCTTTGGTCTAACACTTTTGCACTCGACACACTTTCGCCTCGCCAATAAATTACCGCTGAAAGGCTTGCGCGCGCGATTCGGGTGCGCGCGCGAGCAGAAAAGCAAGCGGTAGACCAATCATGACGACGGAACGGGCATTACGGAAGATCGGGCGATGGGCGGCGGGCGCGATGTGCGCGCTCGCGGCGGCGCTCGCCTTCGCGCAGCCGCCGCATGGCGGTGGGCCCGGCTTCGGCGGCGGTCGCGGCGGCTCGCACTACGCGGCGGGCGGCGCGGGCGGCTGGCGCGGCGCGCCCGGCTACCTGCCGGCGCCGCACGGCGGCGAGGCGCGGATCGGCGTGAACGGCTACCGTCAGCGCTGGGGGCTGCGTCCGACGCCTTCCTATGGCCGCTACGCGGCGCAAAGCCCGTACCGGCCGATCAGCGCCGAGGCGCGCCAGGCGCCGCACGCGCCCGGCTCGGCGAACGTGCCGATGCGTGCCGGCTCGATCCGCGCCGACGTCGCGCGCTACAACGAAGAGCGCGGCGGCCGTCCCGCGCCAGCCCCGCGCCAGGACGAAGCGCCGCATCTGCCGTTCTTCGCGCCGTTCTACCGCAACTGAGCGAGCGCCGGCCGGCGCATGCGCCGCCGATTGATGCAAATTCGCGACACTCGCGCGAAATCCTTCCGTGCATTTCGCTGGTTACGCTATCTTTCGCGCCTCGTTGCGAGGACGACGCGCGCAAGCCGGCATTTTCTCGCGGTTCGAATCGCCGCCCGACCTTGCCGCCGACGCACGATCGGCGCGCACAGGAAAGCCGTTCGTCAGCTTGAAACCGGAAAGCCCGCCGGTCACGCCCGACAAATCGCCGGGAAGTTAACGCTGACGCTATATCCGCAATAAGTCCCTCCTTTTTTGACCGGAAAAATGGCTCGGGAAGATGGCGACGCCCGCGAACGGCGCCGCGCCTTCCGGACGTCGCGCGTCCGTTCGCCTCGCTTCCGTTAGACGACCCTCTGGAGATCTCATGAAGTCATCCGTCAGCCGCGCGCTGAAAACCACTTTCGCGTGCGCCGCCGTCGCGGCGTTGGCCGCGGGCGCGTCGGGCGTTCGCGCGCAGTCGAGCGTTCAACTCTACGGACAGGTCGACGAATGGATCGGCGCGCAGAAATTCCCCGGCGGGCAGCGCGCGTGGGGCGTGCAGGGCGGCGGGATGTCGACGTCGTACTGGGGGCTGCGCGGCACCGAGGATCTCGGCGGCGGCTATCAGGCGATCTTCACGCTCGAGGATTTCTTCCGCGCGCAGAACGGGCGCTACGGCCGCTTCGACGGCGACACGTTCTTCGGCCGCAACGCGTATGTCGGGCTCTCGACGCCGTACGGCACGGTGCGCGCCGGGCGCCTCACGACGGAACTCTTCATCTCGACGATCCTCTTCAATCCGTTCGTCGATTCGTACGTGTTCTCGCCGATGGTCTACCACGTGTTCCTCGGCCTCGGCACGTTCCCGACGTACACGACCGATCAGGGCGTCGTCGGCGATTCGGGCTGGAACAACGCGATCGACTACACGAGCCCGACCTTCGGCGGCTTCAACGCGGCCGCGATGTACGCGTTCGGCAACACGGCGGGCGACAACCGCTCGAAGAAGTGGAGCGGCCAGCTGAACTATTCGAACGGTCCGTTCGCCGCGACGGCCATCTATCAATACGTGAATTTCAACGGCGGCCCGGGCGATCTCGGCGCGCTCGTCGCCGGCATGAAGAGCCAGGGCGTCGCGCAGGTCGGCCTGTCGTACGATTTCAAGGTCGCGAAGATCTACGCGCAATACATGTATACGAAGAACGAGCAAAGCGCCGCCAGTTGGCACGTGAACACCGCGCAAGGCGGCGTGTCGGTGCGGCTCGGGCCGGGCAGCGCGCTCGCGTCGTACGCGTATTCGCGCGATTCGGGCGGGCTCGATCAGACGCGTCGCACGTGGGCGCTCGGCTACGACTATCCGCTGTCGAAGCGCACCGACGTATATGCGGCGTACATGAACGATCGTTACTCGGGCATGTCGAGCGGCGACACGTTCGGCGCGGGAATTCGTGCGAAGTTCTAAAGAATCGCAAGCCGGGCGCGCGCCGCCCGGTCGATGTACGAAAAAGTGAGCAGCGTCACATTAAACGGCGCCGTTTTGCCTTTTTTGACGTTTTCAATTCACCAGCTTTGTTACAGTTGCTTGCGATTGCATAATTCCCCTCGATTGCGAGCATTTCGGATGGATACCCTCGTCAGCATGAATGTGTTTCGCTATGTCGTCGAAGTCGGCAGCTTCGTCGGCGCGGCCGAGCGCATGGAAATGTCGGCGGCGATGGCGAGCAAGCATGTGATGCATCTCGAGCACCAGCTCGGTGCGCGTCTTCTGCATCGCACGACGCGCCGCGTTGCGCCGACGGAGGCGGGGCGCGAATATTACGAGCGGCTCGTGCAGGCGCTCACCGAACTCGACGAGGCCGGACAGGCGGTGGGCGCCGCGAGCGTCGTGCCGCAAGGGCGGCTGCGCGTGACGTCGCTGTCCGCGTTCGGGCTGCGGCACGTGATGGACGCGGTGACGTCGTACGCGCAGCGCTACTCCGACGTGACGGTCGAGATCACGCTGTCCGATCGCGTCGTCGAGCTGATCGACGAAGGCTACGACGTCGCGGTGCGCGCCGCGCCCGCCGGCATGAAGTCGTCGTCGCTCGTCGCGCGGCAGATCGCGACCGCGCACATTCTGCTCGTCGCGTCGCCCGACTATCTCGCGAAGCACGGCACGCCGGCGACGATCGCCGATCTTCAGCATCACAGCTTCATTCGCCGCGAGTCGAACGAGACGCTGCTCGACGCGGCGATCACCGACGTCGCGGCCGCGTCGCGCGTGCCGCTGTCGGGCAACGTGATCGTCAACCATCTCGAAGGGTTGCGCGTCGCGGTGCTGAGCGGCGCGGGCATCGGCCTTCTCGGCACCGAAGTGGTGGGCGAGGACATCGAGTCCGGCCGTCTCGTGCCGCTCCTGCTCGACGCGGTGCCGCCGCGCGAGCTGCCGATCTACGCCGTGTACGCGAGCCGGCGGCACGTGTCGGCGAAGGTGCGCTCGTTCGTCGATTTCCTCGCGGACCGCTTTGCGGGCCAGTCGCTGTGTCCGTCGATCGACGAGCGGCTGCGGCAGCTCGCGATGCCGCGGATGAAGCGGCTCGGATAACGCGCATCGCATCGCGCGGCGCGCATCGACAAAAAAACGCGGACCGGCTGGTCCGCGCTCAGACTGAAGACGAACCCTCGCGAAGCGAGGGTTTTGTTTTTTGTTGTTTACCGCTTCTTGTTTTCGCTTTCGGGCATGCGTCGTCGGCACCGGGCCGAATCGGTTCGCATCGATTCGATTGGCGTAGACGCGGTGCGAGACGCATCGCGCATCGAAAGCAGCGTGCGCGGCGCGCACGCGTCTTGACCGACTGAGGGACCGACCGAGGCAGCGCGCACCGCTTGCCGCGAGGGGCGCGCGTTACGCGCGAATCCCGAGCCGCGCCTTCGCGTCGTCGTATTCACGCTTGAGCCGCGCGACGAGTTCGGCCACGGACGGAACGTCGTCCATCAGCCCGACGCCTTGCCCCGCGCCCCAGATGTCCTTCCACGCCTTTGCCTTGTCGCCGCCGAAATTCATCTTCGTCTTGTCGGATTCGGGCAGCGCGTCCGGATCGAGGCCCGCGTTCACGATGCTCTCGCGGATGTAGTTGCCGTGCACGCCGGTGAAGAGGTTCGTGTAGATGATGTCGGCCGATTTCGCGTCGAGGATCGCGTGCTTGTACGCGTCGACCGCGTGCGCTTCCTGCGTCGCGATGAAGCGCGTGCCCATGTACGCGAGATCGGCGCCCATCGCCTGCGCGGCGAGGATCGAGCCGCCGTTCGCGATCGAGCCGGACAGCACGAGCGGGCCGTCGAAGACCTTGCGCACTTCGCCGACGAGCGCGAACGGCGACGTCGTGCCCGCGTGGCCGCCCGCGCCCGCCGCGACGAGGATCAGGCCGTCGACGCCCGCCTCGAGCGCCTTTTGCGCATGCCGCAGGTTGATCACGTCGTGCAGCACGATGCCGCCGTAGCTGTGCACGGCGTCGACGATCTCGCGCGCCGGCGCGCGCAGGCTCGTGATGAAGATCGGCACCTTGTGCTCGACGCATACGCGGATGTCGTGCTCGAGCCGCGCGTTCGACTGGTGGACGATCTGGTTCACGGCGATCGGCCCGATCACGGCGTCCGGGTTCGCGGCCTTGTGCTCGGCGAGTTGCGCCTGGATCTGCGTGAGCCATTCGTCGAGCAATTCGGCCGGGCGCGCGTTGAGCGCGGGAAACGAGCCGACGATGCCCGCCTTGCATTGCGCGAGCACGAGTTCCGGATAGCTGACGATGAACATCGGCGACGCGATGACGGGCAGCGAGAGGTTTTGCAGGACGGCGGGCAGGGCCATGCGGTGTCTCCTGAATCGTCGCCGCGAGCGCGGCGAATGCATGAAGTTCGTTGCGTCGCGGCGCCCTCGCGGGCGCCCGTCGCGCGGTCGATATGTTATGTGAGTGTCGTGCCGGCTGCGCGCTCGCAACGAATTAATACGAACGGTCGTGCCATTATAGACAGGCTTCGATGAACGCGCCGCGGCGGCGCTGTCGAATGAGTGCTCTGTTTCTACGCTTTGCGAGGGTGCGCCGGCAGTGGCGCGACGATCGCGCTCCTACAATAACGAGCACAACAATTCGAGAGAACAAGACCATGTCGTTTGAGGAGTTCGCGCCGTTTCGCGTCACGGCGCAAGACGTCGACATCTTCGGCGTCAAAGGAGGCGCGGGACCGCCGCTTCTGTTGCTGCACGGGCACCCGCAAACGCACATGATCTGGCATCGCGTCGCCGCGACGCTCGCCAGGCATTTCACGGTGATCGCCACCGATCTGCGCGGCTATGGCGCGTCGGGCAAGCCGGCGAGCGACGCGCGGCACGCGCCGTATTCGAAGCGTGCGATGGCGGCCGATCAGGTGGCCGTGATGCGTCATTTCGGCTTTCCGCGTTTCCACGTGTGCGCGCACGATCGCGGCGCGCGCGTCGCGCATCGGATGGCGCTCGATCATCCGGACGCGGTCGAGCGGATGCTGCTCCTCGACATCGCGCCGACGCTCGCGATGTACGAGCGCACCGATCGCGCGTTCGCGACCGCGTACTTCCACTGGTTCTTCCTGATCCAGCCGGAGCCGCTGCCGGAGACGCTGATCGGCGGCCATCCGGACGCGTACGTCGAGGCGGTGATGGGCAATCGCTCGGCGGGCCTCGCGCCGTTCGCGCCGCAGGCGCTGCACGCGTATCGCGAAGCGCTGCGCCAGCCGGGCGCGGTGCATGCGATGTGCGAGGACTATCGCGCGTCGGCGACGATCGACCTCGACCACGATCGCGCGGACATCGAGCGCGGCCGCAAGCTCGCGTGCCCGCTGCGCGTGCTGTGGGGCGAGCGCGGCGTCGTCGCGCGCTGCTTCGATCCGCTCGACGAATGGCGGCGCGTCGCGCGCGACGTGAGCGGCCGTGCGCTCGCGTGCGGGCATTACATTCCGGAAGAAGCGCCCATCGCGCTGATCGACGAGATCCTGTCGTTCTTCGAGGCGCGCGAAGTGGCGTGACCTGCTCGGGCTGCGGCAGTCGGAGGCGACGATGGCGAATCGCTCGCGGCGTGCGTGCAGCGTGCAGCGTGCAGCGTGCAGCGTGCGTCGGGCTGCGGGCTGCGGGCGTGGCGCGATGCGGCGCGTCGGGGGGCGTTGCGTTGCGGGTGCGTTGCAGCCGCGAAGCGCGACATGCTCGCGGCGTCGGCCGGCGTTGCCGCGAGCCGGCCCTTAGCCCGGCATGCGGCTTTGCTTGCGCGAGCCGGGCGTTTGGGTTGCTCGCCTCTTGCAGCGCCGCCGCGCTTCGCGTGCGCGCCGCGCGCGTCAATCCTCTTCGATCGCAAGCGGCGGCAATCGCCGTGCGACGGGCGTCGACTTGACGATCGCCGTGCTCGTCTCCGCGCGCTCGGTCACCTTCGCGAGTATGCCGTCGAGCTGCTCGATCGAGCGCAGGTACAGCCGGCAGACGAAGCAGTCGTCGCCCGTCACCTTGTCGCATTCGACGAACTCGGGAATACGCCGCAACAGTTCCTCGACGAGATGCAATTGGCCGGGCAGCGGCTTCACGCGCACGATCGCCTGCAGCGTGTAGCCGAGCGCGCGCGGATCGAGCTCGACCGTGAAGCGCGCGATCACGCCCTGCGCTTCGAGCCGGCGCAGACGGTCGGCGGTGCTCGGTGCGGACAGCCCGACGCGCCGCGCGAGCTCGCTGACGGGCTGGCGCGCATCGTCGGCGAGCGCGCGCAGCAGTTCGCGGTCGATCACATCGAGCATGCTCGCCGCCGGCTGCGGCGTCGAAAGGCGTTTTTGCATGACAGCCTTCTTTTCACAGGTGGAAAGACGTTCTGCGCTCAGTTTAGCGATGGAGATGCGCAAATCAAGTCCCTAAAATCAAAGCCAGGCTTTCCTCTTGCGAGAACTCTCATGGCTTCGGACATGGCTTCGAACGAAACGCGCCGCGGCGCGCTCGAAATGGTGGTCGCGATGCTGATGTCGGGGACGATCGGCTGGCTCGTCGTGTCGTCGCAGCAGCATCTGATGAACGTCGTGTTCTTTCGCTGCCTGTTCGGCGGCGCGACGATGCTGATCATCTGCGCGGCGCTCGGCTTTCTGCGCCGTGATCTGCTGACCAGGCGCACGGTCGCGCTCGCCGCGATCGGCAGCGTCGCGATCGTCGCGAACTGGGTGCTGCTGTTCGCCGCGTATTCGCGCGCGTCGATTTCGATGGCGACGGCCGTCTACAACACGCAGCCGTTCATGCTCGTCGCGCTCGGCGCGATCGTGTTCCGCGAGCGGCTCAGCGCGTCGGTCGTCGCGTGGCTCGCGATTGCGTTCGGCGGGCTCGCGCTCGTCGTGCGCGTCGAGCCGGCGGTGCTCGCGGTGCCCGGCCAGTATCTCGACGGCGTCGTGCTCGCGCTCGGCGCGGCGTTTCTGTACGCGGTGTCGTCGATCGTCACGAAGCGTCTGAAGGGCACGCCGCCGCATCTGCTCGCGCTGTTCCAGACGGGCGTCGGCGTGCTCGCGCTCGCGCCGTTCGTCCACTACGACGCGCTGCCCGCGACGGCGGGCCAGTGGCTCGATCTCGTCGCGCTGGGCGTCGTCAACACGGGGATCATGTACGTGCTGCTCTACGGCGCGATCCAGAAGCTGCCGACCGCGACGATCGGCGCGCTGTCGTTCGTCTATCCGGTCGTCGCGATCGTCGTCGATCGGATTGCGTTCGGGCAGACGCTCGCGTGGAGCCAGATGTTCGGCGCGGCGCTGATCCTGCTCGCCGCGGCGGGGGTGAATCTCGGCTGGCGGATCGTGCCGTCGCGACGCGTCGCGGCGCGCGGTTGAGCGCCGCGTGCGAATGCTAATGCGGATGCGAGTGCGAGTGCGAGTGCGAGTGCGAGTGCGAGTGCGAGTGCGAGTGCGAGTGCGAGTGCGAGTGCGAGTGCGAGTGCGAGTGCGAGTGCGAGTGCGGGTGCGA
>NZ_LOYJ01000043.1:0-25108 GCF_001526245.1 Burkholderia sp. MSMB1498 | reverse complement strand
CGCCTACGGGTACCGTGACGAGGAGTACTTCTTCCTCAAGATCCGCGCCGCGTTCCCCGGAATTCCGCGATGAACCAAAAAAATGCCGGACAGGGGGAGACTGTCCGGCATAAGTGCGACGGCACCTGCTGGTGCCAATGCGCCTCGCGTGCTCGAGGGGGGGGAACCAAGCACCTCGGTCCAATCTCGTCTGATCGGCGATCTTGGAATACAGATGCTAAAGGATCGACACAGCGCCACGCTGACGCGAACGTGAAATTTTCGTCATGCGCGCGCGTCGCGCACGCTCGATTCCGAGCACGGCGCGGATGACGAATTTGTCATCGCGCGCTCATGGCCGCGTACCGTTCGGCGTTCAAAGTGGAGGCTACTGTCGCACGACAGTGATCAACTCGATGGAGAACGAACGATGAACACGACAAAACTCATGGCATGGGCCGCCGCCGCGGCACTGACGACGCTGGCCGTCGCGCCCGCCGCATTCGCGCAAGGCAAGACGCGCGCCGAAGTCCGGCAGGAGCTGATCCGCGCGCAGCACGAAGGCATCGTGCCCGCGGGGAAGAACGACTATCCGCCGAGCCCGGCGCTCGTCGAGCGCAACAAGCAGCTGCATGCGATCTCGGTTCACGGCGGCAAGACGAACGTGGCGCTCGATCAGCATGACCGCACGGTTGCGCGCTGATGCGCGGACCATCGACGCGTGCGCGGCCCGCGTCGCGCGGGCCACGCACCCCGCGCACCCGATAGCGGCCGTAGGGGCCGAAGCGGGGGCCGCAGGGGCCGCGCGCTGCGCCGCGTCGCGCGACGCAGCCGGTCAGGCCGCGTGCGCGGGGAACGTGAGCCAGAACGTGGTGCGCACGTGTGGCTCGCTGTCGACGCCGCACGCACCGCCGTGGTTGTCCATGATCGAGCGGACGATCGCGAGGCCGAGCCCCGTGCCCGACGCCGAATTGTGCCGCGCCGGATCGACGCGGTAGAACCGCTCGAAGATCCGCTCGCGATGCTGCGGCTCGATCCCGCGGCCCGTATCCGAAACGCTGATCGTCGTCGCACCGCCCGCCTGCCGGCATTCGATCGTGATCGTCGAGCCGCGCGGCGCGTGATTGAGCGCATTGCTGATCAGGTTGCTGAGCGCGCGGTGATAGAGGAGCGCGTCCGCCTGCACGGCCGCTTGCCCGCGCACGACGATATTCACCTCCGCGTCCTCCGCCATCGGCTCGTAGTAGCCGGCGACGCGCTCGGCCTCCGCGGCCGCGTCGAGCGTGCGGATCGCCAGATGGCTCTCGGCGTTGTCCGAGCGCGCGAGGAACAGCATGTCCTCGATCATCCGCGACAGGCGCTGATATTCGTCGATGCTCGATTCGATCACGTCGCGATATTCGTCGGCCGTGCGCGGCTTCGATAGCGCGACCTGCGCTTCGGCGAGCAGATTCGTGAGCGGCGTGCGCATGTCGTGCGCGAGATTCGACGAGAACTGGCTCAGGCGTACGAACGATTCGTCGAGCCGCTTGAGCATGCCGTTGAACGCATGCTCCATCTCCTTGAGCTCGCCCGACGTGTGGAGCTCCGGCAGCGGATGCGCGAGCCGGCTCGACGACATCTGCTCGGCGCGCGAGACGAGCCGGCGCAGCGGGCTCAGGCCGAGCATCGCGATGCCGTACGCGAGCGCCGCGGTCAGCGCGACGGCGAGCACCTCGATCACCACCACCGTGTACGCATACGCGCGCAGCAGCGCGTGATCGTTCCTGCCGTCGTACTGGACGACGATGCGCGCCGTCCGGTTGGCGTCGCGAAGCGGCGCGTCGCCCGCGAGATAGCTGTAAGTCGTGCCGGCGTGCGTCGCGCTCGCCGGCACGCGCGCTTGCGGCGCGCCGAGCGCGGGCTGCGTCGCGACGAAGCCGCGCGTCGCGAACAGCATCCGACCGTCTGCGCCGTAGATCGCCAGATCCAGATTCTGATGGCCGTGCAGCTGATCGATCCACAGATCCGACTTGCGCGGAATTTCGTCGACGCTTCGCACGTTCACGAGATGCGTGCGCATCGCCGCGAGCGTCGCCGACATTTCGTACGACGACATGCCGGCCAGCCGATTGTGCAGCGCGCTGTAGAGCGCGATGCCGCTCAGCGCGAGCGTCGCCGCGGTCGACAGGATGATGAGCGCCGTCAGGCGCGCGCGCAGCGTACGGGGCAACAGGCGCTTGATCATCGGCTCGGCGCGCTCCGCACTTCGAGCACGTAGCCCATCCCGCGCACCGTATGGATCAGCTTGGGCTCGTATGCGTCGTCGATTTTCGAGCGCAGCCGGCGGATCGCCGCGTCGACGACGTTCGTGTCGCTGTTGAAATTCATGTCCCACACCTGCGACGCGATCGTCGCACGGGGCAGGATCTCGCCTTCGCGGCGCATCAACAGCCACAGCAGCGCGAATTCCTTCGCGGTCAGCAGCACGACGTCGCCCTGGCGGGTCGCCTTGCGCCGCGTGAGGTCGAGCTCGAGATCGGCGATCTTGAGGATCGTCGATTCGCGCCCCTGCCCGCGGCGCAGGATCGAGCGCACGCGCGCGACGAGCTCGACGAAATCGAACGGCTTGACGACGTAATCGTCGGCGCCCAGCTCGAGCCCCTTCACGCGGTCGCCGACGTCGTCGCGCGCGGTGAGGAACAGCACGGGCGTCGAGTGCTCGCGGCGCAGCCGCTCGAGCACGGTCCAGCCGTCGTGGCCCGGCAGCATCACGTCGAGGATGATCAGGTCGTACTCCTCGGTTTCGGCCTGATGCAGGCCCGTCACGCCGTCATCGACCCAGTCCGCGATGAAGCCCGCTTCGGTCAGCCCCTTGCGCAGATACATGCCCGTCTTCGGCTCGTCTTCCACTATCAGTATTCGCATCTGGTTTCACCTCGATGATTCGCGCCGCCGGCGTAGGACGGCCGCGGGCGCGAGCTTCGCGAGCCGCCCGGCGAACCGCTCGCCGAGCGCGGCGCGCAGCGACGCCGAGTGCGCCACCCGATAGAGTACCGGCAAAACGAGCAGCGTCAGCGCGGTCGACGACAGGATGCCGCCGATCACGACGGTGGCGAGCGGCCGCTGGACCTCCGCGCCGGTGCCGGTGGCGAACGCCATCGGCAGGAAGCCGAGCGACGCGACGAGCGCGGTCATCAGCACCGGCCGCAGGCGCGTGAGCGCGCCTTCGCGCACCGCGGCGTCGAGCGGCATGCCTTCGTCGCGCAGATTGCGGATGAACGAGATCATCACGAGGCCGTTGAGCACGGCGACGCCCGACAGCGCGATGAAGCCGACCGCGGCCGTGATCGACAGCGGAATGCCGCGCAGCCACAGCGACACGACGCCGCCCGTGAGCGCGAACGGAATGCCGGTGAACACGAGCAGGCCGTCCTTCGCGTTGTTGAACATCACGAACAGCAGCACGAACACCATCGCGAGCGCGAGCGGCACGACGATCTTCAGCCGCTCGCTCGCGCTTTGCAACTGTTCGAACTGGCCGCCCCACGACAGCCAGTAGCCGGCCGGCACCTGGACATCCGCCGCGATCTGCTCGCGCGCGTCGGCGACGAACGAGCCGACGTCGCGCTCGCGCACGTTCGCGCTGACGACGACGCGGCGCTTGCCGTTTTCGCGGCTGATCTGGTTCGGCCCCGGCGACAGGTCGACCGTCGCGAGCTCGGCGAGCGGCACGTACGGCGCCTGGACGACCGGGCCGCTCGCGCCCGCCGAAGCCGGGAACGGCAGCGCGATCGGCAGCCGCTTGATCGCCTCGACGTCGGTGCGCAGCTCGTCCGGCAGCCGCACGACGATGTCGAAGCGGCGATCGCCCTGGAACAGCAGGCCCGCCTTGCGGCCGCCCACCGCCGCGGCGACCGCGTCCTGCACGTCGCCCACCGTCACGCCGTAGCGCGCGAGCTTGTCGCGATCGAGGTTGACGGTCAGCACGGGCAGGCCGGTCGTCTGCTCGACCTTCACCTCGGAGGCGCCCGGCACCTTTTGCAGCGCGGCCGCGATCCGCTCGCCGGTCGCGTTGAGCGTCGCCATGTCGTCGCCGAAGATCTTGACCGCGACGTCGCTGCGCACGCCTGAGATCAGCTCGTTGAAGCGCAGCTGGATCGGCTGCGAGAACTCGTACGCGTTGCCGGGCAGCCCGGCCAGCGCGGCCTCGATTTCCTGGCGCAGCGCGTCGCGCGACTTGCGCGGATTCGGCCATTGGTCGACGGGCTTCAGCATGATGTAGCCGTCGGACATGTTCGGCGGCATCGGATCAGCGGCGATCTCCGCCGTGCCGGTGCGCGCGAACACGCGTTCGATCTCGGGAAAGCGCGCCTTGAGCGTCTTCTCGATCGAGCGCTGCATCTCGATCGACTGCGTGAGGCTCGTGCCCGGAATGCGCAGCGCGGACACCGCGAGATCGCCTTCGTTCAGGCTCGGAATGAACTCGCTGCCGAGCCGCGTCGCGAGCACGAGCGTCAACGCGACGATGGCGGCCGCGCCCGCGAGCACCTGCCTCGGCCGCGCGACGAACGCGTCGAGCGCGGGCGCGTACAGACGCTTCGCGGCGCTCATCAGCCGGTTTTCCTTTTCCTCGACGCGCCGGCCGATGAACAGCGCGACCGCCACGGGAATGAACGTGACGGTGAGCGCCATCGCGGCCGCGAGCGCCATCACGACGGTGATCGCCATCGGATGGAACATCTTCCCCTCGACGCCCGTGAGCGCGAAGATCGGCAGATAGACGACCATGATGATCAGTTGCCCGAAGATCAGCGCGCGGCGCGCTTCCTGCGACGCGGCGAACACCTCGGCGAAGCGCTCGTCGCGCGTGAGCGGGCGGCCGGCCGCGTGCTGCGCGTGCGCGAGCCGGCGTATGCAGTTCTCGACGATCACGACCGCGCCGTCGACGATGATGCCGAAATCGAGCGCGCCGAGGCTCATCAGGTTCGCGCTGACCTTCGCGTTGACCATTCCGGTGAACGTCATCAGCATCGACAGCGGAATCACGAGCGCGGTGATCACCGCCGCGCGGATGTTGCCGAGGAACAGGAACAGGATCGCGATCACGAGCACCGCGCCTTCGAGCAGGTTCTTCTTGACCGTCTGCACGGCCTTCTCGACGAGCACCGTGCGGTCGTAGACGGGGATCGCGCGCACGCCGGCGGGCAGCGTGCGGTTCACGTCGACCATCTTCGCGGCGACGGCCTTCGCGACCGTGCGGCTGTTCTCGCCCATCAGCATGAACACGGTGCCGAGCACGACTTCCTCGCCGTTGGCCGTCGCGGCGCCCGTGCGCAGCTCGCGGCCGATGTCGACGGCGCCGACGTCCTTCATCCGCACCGGCACGCCGCCGACGTTCGTGAGCACGATGTTCGCGATGTCGTCGACCGAGCGCGCCTGGCCCGGCACGCGCACGAGATACTGCTCGCCGCGCTTTTCGATGTAGCCCGCGCCCACGTTGTCGTTGTTGCGCTCGAGCGCGCGCACGACGTCGGCGAGCGTGAGCCCGTACGACATCAGCTTCGTCGGATTCGGCGCGACGCGGTATTCCTTCACGTATCCGCCGATCGAGTTCACCTCGGTCACGCCCGGCACGTTGCGCAACTGCGGCCGCACGACCCAGTCCTGCAACTCGCGCAGATCGGCGCTCGTGTAGCGCGTGCCGTCCGGCTTGCGCGCGTCGGCGTCGGCTTCGACGGTCCACAGGTAGATTTCGCCGAGGCCCGTCGAGGTCGGCCCCATCGCGGGCGCGACGCCGGGCGGCAGCTTGTCCTTCGCCTCCTGAATGCGCTCGTTGACGAGCTGGCGCGCGAAGTAGATGTCGGTGCCGTCCTTGAAGATCACGGTGACCTGCGACAGCCCGTAGCGCGAGATCGAGCGCGTCTGCTCGAGATTCGGCAGGCCGGCCATCGCGGTCTCGACCGGATAGGTGATCCGCTGCTCGGCTTCGAGCGGCGAATAGCCGGGCGCGGACGTGTTGATCTGCACCTGGACGTTCGTGATGTCGGGCACCGCGTCGATCGGCAGCTTCTGGTAACTGTAGACGCCGAGCGACGCGACCGCGACGATCGCGAGCATCACGAGCCAGCGGTGCGCGATCGCAAAGCGGATCAGGCGCTCAAACATGGTGACAGTCCTCTGGAATGCGAAAAAAAGCGCTGCGCGCCGGCGCGGGGCGGAGCGCGGCGCGTGCGGCGCGTCAGTGCTCGTCGGCAACGCCCTTGCCGAGCTCCGCCTTCAGCACGAAGCTGTTCGCGGCGGCGTAGATCTGGCCGGGCGCGAGGCCCTTGACGACCTCGACGCTCCCGGCGTCGCGCCGGCCCGTCTCGACCGACTGCGCGACGAAGCCCTTCGGCGTGCGCACGAACACGGCGGGCGCGCCGTCGATGTCCTGCAGCGCGTCGCTCGCGACCGCGACCGGCACGTTTTGCGTGCCCGCGTCGACGGTCACGTTGACGAACATTCCGGGCCGCCACGCGCCGTCGGGGTTCGGCAGCACGACGCGCGCGGGCGCGGTGCGGGTCTGCTCGCCGAGCAGCGCGCCGACGTACGCGATCGGCCCGCTCGATTTCGACTCGAACGCGGCCGCGTTGACGCTCGCGTGGCGGCCGACGCGCACGTCGTTCAGGCGTTGCGCGGGCACGGCCATCTCGGCCCAGACCGAGGACAGATCGGACACGACGAATACGTTCGCGTCGGCGGCGATCGCCTCGCCGGGCGCGATGTGCTTCTCGACGATCGTGCCCGCGAACGGCGCGCGCAGCTCGTAGCGGTTGAGCGCGCCGGACGCGGCGCTCGCGTTCAGCGCGGCGAGCTTTTGCCGCGCGTTCGCCGCGGCGATCTCCGCCTCGCGCAACTGCACCTGCGCCAGCAAATAGTCCTGCTCGGCGGAGATCCGCTCTTCCCACAAGGTCTTTTCTCGCGCGTACGACGTGCGGGCCGCCTCCAGCCGGCGCTCGGCCGTCATCAGCTCGCTGCGGCGGTCGGCGAGATCCGTGCTCGCGATCACGGCGAGCACCTGCCCCGCTTTGACGTTCTCGCCGATCGACACGGCGACCCGCTCGACGATCCCCGCGACGCGCGGCACGACGTGCGCGGTGCGGTCCTCGTTGAACTTGATCTCGCCCGGCAACTGGAAGCTCGCGACCACCTGCGCGGGGCCCGCGCGCGCGACCCCGATCTTCGCCGCGCCGATCTGCTCGTCGCTCAGCGCGATCGCGCCGTCGGCGCGCGAGAACGGGAACGACGCGCGCCGCGCGCCGATCTTCACGTCGATCGACGCGTCGAATACGTGAGGCTTCGCGATCGCCTGCGCCGACGTGTATTTCGCGCCCGCTTCCGAGAACTGCAGCGCGACGCGGCCGCCGTCGTAGCGGGTCAGCGTGCCGGAGACGCTCGCGCCTTTCGGCGCGGGCTTGCCGTCGGCGAACGGGTAGACGACGAGGCGCGCGTCGTCGGGCTTTTCCGACAGCACGATTTCGACCGACAGCGCGCCTTGTGCGAGCACCGTGCCGCCGTGCCGGCCGGCCGCGCCCGATGCGGGAGCGGCGGCGGCTCCGGCCGGCGTGGACGACGTGGACGGCGCGCGCGCGAGCGCCAGTGCGATGGCGAGAGCGCCGGCCGCGGCCGCCCCGGCGAGGATCAATTGCTTGCGTTGCATGGCGAGTTCTTCAGTGAAATGGGTTCAGCGAAGTTGGGCGAGGGGGCGGGACGCGTCGCGCGACGGCGCGCCGACGAGGCGATCGATGTCCGCGTACGACTGGTGCGCGTCGGCGAGCGCCAGCACGTAGCGCGACTGCGCGTCGAACAGCGTGCGCTGTGCGTCGAGCACGTCGAGGAAGCTGAACTTGCCGAGCTGGTAGCCGCGCGACATCGCGTCGAGCGATTGCCGCGCGGCCGGCAGCACGTCGGCCTTCAGCCGCCGCGCTTCGTTCGTCGAGCGCTCGAAGTTCGCGTAGGCCTGCGTGAGATCGAGCCGCAGGCGCGCGCGCTCGGCGTCGAAATCGGCGCTCGCCTTCGCGGCCTTGTGGACCGCTTCGAGAATCGCGCCCTTGTTCGTATCGAACAGCGGCAGCGGAATGGATATGCCGACGACTGCTTGATTGTCCGGCGCGCCGCCCGTGACGACGCGCTTGACGCCCGCGCTCACGGTGATGTCCGGCACGCGCTTCGCGCGCTCGATCGCGATCTGCGCGTTCGTGCGCAGCATGGCGGCCTTCGCCGCGCGAGAGAGCGGCGCGTCGTCGAGCCGTCCGAGCAATTGCGGCAACGGCTCGACGGTGGGCAGCGCATCGAGGTCGCCCGACGCGGTGCGCTCGCGCACGAGGGCGCTGCCCGTCACGTTGGCGAGCCGCGCGAGCGCCGCCGTCACGCGCGTCTGCGCGTTCGACAGCTCGATCTGCGCGGCCGTCTGCGCGACGCGCGCCTTCGTCGCCTCGACGGGCGACACCTTGCCGGCCCGCGCGCGCTTGTCCGCCATGTCGGCCGAGCGCGCGGCGATCGCCGCGGATTCCTCGGCGACCTGCAACTGACGCTGCGCGGCGAGCAGGCCGTAGAACGCGCTCGTCACATCGGCGCGCAGCGCGCTCGCGCGGCCGTCGAGCGACGCGAGCGCGAACTCGCGGCCGTACGATGCGGCGTCGACGCGCGAGCGCCGCTTGCCGCCCAGCTCGATCGTCTGGTTGACGAGGCCGGTCGTCGTCCGCTCCTGCCGCTCGAAGCCTTCCTGCAGGAGCGACACGGTCGGATTCGGCCGCGCGCCCGCCTGGACGAGCGCGCCGACGGACGCATCGGCGTCGGATTGCGCGCTCTTGAGCAGCGGGTTGTTCGCCGCGGCGAGGTTCAGCGCGTCGTCGAGCGACAGCGCGGGCGGGGCGGCGGCGGACTCGGCGGTGGACGCGGGCGGCGTCGGCGCGGAAGGCGCGCCGGCGTCGGCGGGCATGGCGGCCGGCCGGCCGGGCGCGACGGCGGGCGGTGCGGACTGCGCTTGCGCCTGCACCGCCGACGCCGCGATCGCGGCCGACACGAGTGCGGCGAAGATACGCTTGGGCATGGGTGATCGAGTTTGGGTGAAACGCGATCGATGCTACGGGGCGTGCCGCAATGCAAACATGAGGCGAACATGACATTTTTGTCACGTTCGCGCGGGAGGGGGGCGATCGGTGCGGCGGGGCGTGTCGGCGTGCGGAGTGCGTGTCGAGGGCCGATGCGGCAGATGCGGCAGATGCGGTCAATGCGGCGGAACGCATCGGCCGAGCCGGACATGGCGGATGTGTCGCGACGGCGCGCGGACGCGCGCTGGAGTCGAACGCCGTGACGCCGTGGCGCCGTGGCGCCGTGATGCCGTGATGCCGTAATGCCGTGACGCCGGATCGCCGCTCAGTCGCTCAGTCGCTCGACCGCTCAGCCGCCGCTGACGGCCGAATGCGCGCCGGCGGCGGTTTCGATATCGACGGGACGCGGGTTCGCGCCCGGCGCGCCGTCGTTGCGTTGCGAGAGTTTCGCGCCGGCCGCGCAGTCGCGCGCACAGGCGGGCGACGGCGCGTCGCGCTGCGGTTGTTGCGGCTGCTGCGGCGTTTCGGCGCGAATCGGCTTGCGCTCCTTGAACACGCGCTCGGGCATTCCGTGCGCGAACGCGGATGAGGCGGCGACGGCGAAAAGCGCCGCGACGGCCATGGATGTTGCTCGTTTCATCGAATGTCTCGCTTGGTGGTCGCCGCCGGAACGGCGGACCCGGCCAGTGTGACGACGGCGCGGTGCGTGGCGATGACCGCGCGGTGACAAGTCTGTCAGGAACCGGGCGAGCCGCGGCATTCAGGCGGCTTCCCGCGGCAGAGGAGCGACGTCGGACGTCGTCGTCATGCGGTCGTCATGCGTTTCGGCGTTGATCGGCGCGGCGCGCGCCGCGCCGATCGGCGGAGCATTGCGTCAGTACACGCGCATCGCATGCAATGCAATCGCGGCGACGCATGCAAACCGCCGCGGCGGATCGTCGATCGAACGAAAACCGGGATTCGACACCCGTTCGGCGACAGGCGGGCGCGCCGCTCGCCCGCGCCCGCATCGGTCGGTCGCCGCCGAATCAGCAGCCTTCGCGGCAGTCGGCGACGCCGCATGCGATGAGATTTCCGGCGACTTCGCGCAGCAGGTGTTGCGTGAGCGCGCCGGCGCCGCCTTGGGCGAGACGGAGCAATTCGATCAGATCTTGCGCGGCGAGGCTCATGTTGGTCTCCTTCGCTGCGGCGCTTCTCGAGCGCCGCCGCAAAACATGAAATTCTCTTTGTTGTGACCCAAGTATCGTCCACGGGCCGCACCGATCCAATCAGCCGACGACGAACTTCGCGTCATCCGCTGCAGCGGTTTGTCGGCGTTTTCCTACGCAATCCTCAGCGGAAATCGGCGGTATGGAGCGGGGTGACGGAAGGGGGCGGCGAGATCATGGGGCGCACGCGGCGCGTGGCGTTCCCGTTCGATCCGTCGCGGTTTTGTCTGCCGCGCGGCGAGCGGTTCGGCGCGCGCCGGGGCGGCTCGCTCGGTTGAACGGCGGGCATCGATTGCCGGCGCGGCGCGCGTCTGATTCGAGCCGGCATGCAGGCACGCCGGCACGCCGCATCGTGCCCGTGAACGGGGCGGTAAACGTGCCCGCGAAGTGCCCGCGAAGTGCCCGCGAACGCATCGATCCCACGCAGCGCGCGATCAGCCCGAAATCGGCCGAAAATCGGCCCAAAGCGTCGTTCGCCGCCCGGCGGCTACGCCTTGTAGCCGATGTTGCGCAGCAGCGCCTTTCGCCAGCTCACATCCTCGTCGTTTTCGACGCCGAGCGGCGCAAAGCCGTCGACGACGCCGAGGATGCTGCGTCCTTGATCGGTCTGCGCGACGACGACCTCGGTCGGATTCGCGGTCGCGCAGAAAATCCGGCAGACCTCGGGCACGGCCTTGATCGCGTTCAGCACGTTGACCGGATAGAAGCCCTCGCCGAGAAACACGAGAAAGCAGTGGCCCGAGCCGATCGCGGTCGCGTTCCGGCACGCGAGCTCGGTCAGCTCGCCGTCGGTGCCGGAGCGGCGCACGAGGCGCTTGCCGGACGCCTCGCAAAACGCGAGGCCGAACCGAATGCCCGGCACGGTGCCGACGAGCGCCTCGTGGATGTCCTCCACCGATTTGATGAAATGCGTCTGACCGAGAATGAAGTTCGTCGTCTCGGGCTTGTCGATCGCAACGGTAAGCAATTGCAGCATGTCGCACCTCGTCTCGTGGCGACGCGAATGCACCGGCGCGCGAGCGCCGCAGGCCCGGTCGCTTTCGGGCCGCTTTCCAGCTTAGTACGCGGCTCGCGGCGGCGAAAGCGCGGTGCCGGCCGGCGCCGTCACCTATCCTTGATGTAGGTCGAGCCGCCGGCGCGCGGGCGGGGAAGGGGGAACGATCATGGACGTGCGGCAGGGTTTCGTCGACTGCGTGGGACGCACGCCGCTCATCCGCCTGGCGAAGCTCAGCGCGGAGACGGGCTGCGACATTCTCGGCAAGGCCGAATTCATGAACCCGGGCGGATCGGTCAAGGATCGCGCGGCGCGCTACATCATCGAAGACGCCGAGCGGCGCGGCGCGCTGAAGCCGGGCGGCACCGTCGTCGAGGGCACGGCCGGCAACACCGGCATCGGGCTCGCGCATCTTTGCGCGGCGCGCGGCTACCGCTGCGTGATCGTGATTCCCGAGACGCAGTCGCCGGAAAAGATGGCGCTGCTGCGCACGCTCGGCGCGGACGTGCGCTCCGTGCCGGCCGCGCCGTACAAGGACCCGAACAACTATCAGAAGATCGCCGGGCGGCTCGCCGCCGAGCTGGACAACGCGATTTGGGCCAACCAGTTCGACAACCTCGTCAATCGGCAGGCGCACTACGAGACGACCGGCCCGGAAATCTGGCGCGATACGGCGGGCACGGTCGATGCGTTCGTCTGCGCGACGGGAACGGGCGGCACGCTCGCGGGCGTGAGCCGCTATCTGAAGGAGCGCGATCCCGAGATCCGCATCGTGCTCGCGGACCCGTGCGGAAGCGGGCTCTACAGCTACGTGAAGACGGGCGAGATCAAGGTCGAGGGCAACTCGATCACGGAAGGCATCGGATCGAGCCGCGTGACGGCCAATCTGGAAGGCGCGCCGATCGACGACGCGGTGCGCATCGACGATCCGGCGTGCGTGGCGATGGTCTACCGGCTGTTGCGCGAAGAGGGGCTGTACGTCGGCGGATCGAGCGGAATCAACGTCGCGGCGGCCGTCTGGCTCGCACGGCAGATGGGGCCGGGGCATACGATCGTGACGCTGCTGTGCGATCGCGGCGACATTTACCGCACGCGGCTCTTCAACCGCGAGTGGCTGCGCGAAAGAGGGCTCGAGCCGTCGTAGGTGCGGCGCCGCCGCATTGTTCGGACGAGCGAGCGCGACCTATTCTAGAGACATCCTGCCAACCGGCGGCGATCAACGTTTGTTAGACGGAGGTGTGCCATGTCGATGTCCGTCACTTTGCAGGACTGCCTGCGCCAGAAGGCTTCGCGATACGAAGTCATCCATCATCCTTACAGCCACTCGAACATGGAGGCGGCCGCGGCGGCGCACATTCCAGGCGACCGTCTCGCGAAGACCGTGCTGCTCGAAGACGCACAGGGCTACGTCGCGGCCGTGCTGCCGACCACGCACGCGGTGCGGCTTTCGGAACTCTGGGCGAAGACCGGACGCCATCTCGTGCTCGCGAAGGAAGTCGAACTGCGCGAACTGTTCAAGGACTGCGACGTGGGCGCGCTGCCGCCCGTGTGCATGGCCTACGGGATGCAGACGTTCCTCGACGAGAGCCTCGCGCAGCAGCCGGACGTGTATTTCGAGGCCGGCGACCATGAAGAGCTGGTCCACATGGATCGCGACGAGTTCCTCTCGCTGATGGACAAGGCGGAACGGGCGAGCTTCTCGCACAAGATTCAGGGCGTGGTTTCGTGAACGACTTGGCCGGCCTCGGCCCTCGAGCCGAGGCCGAGCAGCGGGCGCGGGGCGACGGGCTCGGAGGGGCCCGTCGCCCCGTTCGATTTGACTGGCGTCGCACCCGCGGGAGCAACGCCCCGCAAGCATCGGCGGGTAGCGCCAGCCGCCGGAAATCCTCGGGAGATTATTGTCGGTCGGCCCGCTCGGGCAGCGCGCGCCTCGTCATTCTTCGCGCGCTCGATTGCCTAAGCGAGCACTGGTTCACGAGCCTCGCGCATGCCCAGGTGCCTATCGCCGCCTGGCGCCTGGACTACAACGAGTAAAGGCGACACGGCGCACTGGATGGATTGCCTTTCGCCTGCAGCGTGCGCGGCGAAACTTCCGGCAACGGCGGATGCGCCTGCCGCTTTCCGGGAGCTGGTTTGAAGGGACTTTGCTAGACGCCCGTTGGCCTTACCGAGGGGGCAGGTCAGTATCGTCCCTCGACATCACTCCAGGTAGTTCGGTCCTGCCCCTCGTTGCGGCAAATCGCGACGGGATAATGGTTTCTTGTCCGTTCAAATGCCGCTCTTGGGATCAAACGTTACCGGCAGATGGACGAGGCGTCTGGCGCACCATAACAGGCTATGTTCGGCTGGCGGTAGTGTTCCCTCAACCGAACTTGAACAGCACCCCGTGGCCGCCCCGCGGATACTCCCATTCGATGTTTTGATGGTCGCTGCACAGGATGCGGCAGCTTCCGCATTCGAGGCAGCCGTCGGTGATCAGCGTCACCGAGCCTCGCGCACGAGCTGCAGGCCGTCGAGCGGGTGCTGCTCGACGGCGACCTGCTGATGGCGGCGCTGGTCGGCCGCCGCTACGTCTACGTCGGCGGCCGGCCGGGCAGCAACGCGGTGTTGCGCGCATGGCTGCGCGCGGCGAGTTCGTCCATCACGTCGCGCTGATCGACGACGACGGTGGCGCGCGGGCGAAGCGATTCGCGTCGCTGCTGCAACAGGCCGATGCAGTGCTGGTTCCGCTCGACACGATCGATCCCGAGTCGCTCGCCGCGCTGCGCGCGCACTGCGCGCGTCATCGCGTGCGCTGGTTCGCGCTGCGAACCTCGGGCGTCGCGAGTTTCATCGCCGGCCTGCAGAGAGTGCAGCGCACGAGGCGAGGCACGGCCGTCCCGGCATGTGCGTGCCCGCGTCATGGCTGACGGGTCCCATTGGCACAACCTATCTTTCGTTCCACGTCACGAACCCGACATGTCTACTTCATTACCTCGCCTCGGCGTCTTCCTCAACGTCGAGAACCAGGACGGCGACGAGCGCGTCGCGCTCGAGCAGACGATCCGAACCGGCGTGCTTGCCGAGACGCTCGGGTTTCACGACGTCTGGGTCGCCGAACACCATCACAGCCGCTTCGCGATCGGCAGCGCGCCGACCGTGCTGCTTGCGCAGATCGCCGCGCGCACGTCGAGGATACGGCTCGGCACGGGCGCGTCGCTGCTCGCGCTGAACGATCCGGTGCGGGTCGCGGAAGACGTCGCGACGCTCGATCTGTTGAGCGGCGGGCGCATCGAATTCGGCGTCGCGCGTGGCGGCCCGTTCCCCGACCAGTACCGGCAGGCGGGCATCCCGTCGGCCGACGCCGCGCGCGAGCGGACGTTCGAGGCGCTGGAGCTGGTTCGCCGGTTGTGGCATGAGCCCGCCACGCACTTCGACGGCCGTTTTTTTCGGTACGAGGACATCGCGATCCACCCGCGTCCGCTGCAACGGCCCGTACCCGTCTGGCTCGCGAGCCTGAGCGGCGACGCGTGGCGGCTCGCGGCCGAGCAGGGCTTCGGCCTGATGGCGACGCCGGCGGTGCCGCTGGAACTGGTCGCCGGGCAGGTGAGCGCCGAGCGCACGCGCCGCGCCGATCTGCCGTTCGCGATTGTCCGGTTCTTTCATTGCGAGGACGACGATCGCCGCGCGGTCGACACGGGTGTCGCGGGGGTGCGCGAATATCCGCGGCTGATGCAGGCGCAGTTTCCGCCGGGCAAGCTGCCGCCGATGTTCGAGCCCGGTGCGAGCGGCGCCGACATCGCCGCGAACGCCGTGTTCGGCGACCCGGCCCGCTGCGAGGCGCAGATTCGCCGGCTTGCCGCGTTGCTCGGGCCGCACCGGCTGCTGCTCAAGCCTGCCGCTCACGATCCGGAGCGCGGGCAGGCGGCGCTCGCGCGGCTCGCGGCGCATCTCGGCGTCTCCGCCGGATAGCGATCGATGTCGTCGCATGGCCCGCATCTTGCTGAAATCCTGATGTAGACCGTTACATAACGGAGGTTGTCGCGAATGTCGGATTTCCTACAACGCATCGATTGGCCGCCATTGTTGCTGTCGCTGAAAGTCGCAGGGATCGCGACCGTGCTCGCGTCGATCGTCGGCATCGCGCTCGGCTGGCTGTTCGCGCGCCGCCGCTTTCCGGGACACGCGATCTGCGAGGCCGCGTGCATGCTGCCGCTCGTGCTGCCGCCGACCGTGATCGGCTACGGGATTCTCGTCGCGGCGGGCCGGCGCAGCGCGCTGGGCGCGTGGATCTATACGCATTTCGCGTACACGTTCGTATTCAACTGGCACGGAGCAGTGCTCGCGTCCGCGATCGTCGCGCTGCCACTCGTGCTGAAGTCTGCGAGCGCCGCGTTCGCCGGCGTCGACGGGTCGCTCGAGGCGGCCGCGCGCACGCTGCGGCAGTCGCCGTTCTCGACGTTCGTGCGCGTCACGCTGCCGCTTGCGTGGCCGGCGATTCTGGCGGGCGCGCTGCTCGCGTTCGCGCGCGCGATGGGGGAGTTCGGCGCGACGCTGATGATCGCGGGCGACATCCCGCGGCAGACGCAGACGCTGTCGCTCGCCATTTATGACGCGATGCAGGACGGCCGCGACGGCACCGCGTTCTTTCTCGCGTGCGTCACGTCCGGGCTGTCGATCGCGGTGCTCGTGCTGTCCAAACGCTTTTTCACGCTACGTTGATCCCGGGAGACCGCCTCGTGAAATCCGCTCTCCGATTTTTTGCCTGCGTGTTCTGTGCCCTCGCGCCAGTCATCGCGCTCGCGCAGCAACTGACGGTATCCGCCGCCGCCAGCATGACCGATGCGTTCAAGGAGATCGGGACGCACTTCGAGGCCGCGCATCCCGGCGTGACCGTGCGCCTGAACTTCGGCGCGTCGGGCGTGCTGCTTCAGCAGATTCGCATGGGCGCGCCGGTCGACGTATTCGTCAGTGCGGACGAGGCGAGCGTCACGCGCGGCATCGACGCGGGCATCTTCGATCCGGCGACGAAGCAGACGCTGGCGTCGAATACGCTCGTGCTCGTCGTGCCGGCCGGTCAGGCGTCGCGCGTGAAGATGCTCGCCGCGCTCGCGGACCCGGCCGTCAAGCGGATCGCGATCGGCAAGACGGCGACCGTGCCGTGCGGCCGTTACACGCAGCAGGCGCTCGAGCGCGCGAAGCTCTGGGGGCCGCTCGAGCCCAAGATCGTGGAGTCCGACAGCGTGCGGCAAGTGCTCGACTACGTCGCGCGCGCCGAGGCCGACGCGGGCTTCGTCTATCGCACCGACGCGATGCTGATGCCGGATCGGGTCGCGATCGTGCAGACGGTGGACGATCACGATCCCGTGAGCTATCCGGTCGTCGCGGTCGGCGCGAGCCGCGAACCGGCGCTTGCGAAGGCCTTCATCGCGTATCTGTTCAGCCCGCCCGCGCAGGCGATCCTGAAACGCTACGGCTTCGCGCATGCGTGAGGGAGCGCGCCGGTGATCGACGTCGATTTCGAGGCGGCGGTGTCGGACGGCGCGCGGCATTTCGCGCTCGCGATGCGCTTCGCGTCCGACGCGCGCGTGGTCGCGCTGTACGGACCTTCCGGCGCAGGCAAGTCGCTGACGCTGCGGACGATCGCGGGGCTGCTCACGCCGCGGCACGGGCGCGTGCGCGTCAACGGGCGCACGCTGTTCGACGCGGCCCACGGGATCGATGTGCCGCCCGAGCGGCGAGGCATCGGCTGCCTGTTCCAGCATTACGCGCTGTTCCCGCATCTGCCGGTGCGCGAGAACGTCGCGTTCGGACTCACGACCTGGTACCGCGCTCGCCTGTCGAACGAGGCGCGCCTGCGCGTCGAGAGCCTGCTGGAGCGCTTCGGTCTCGCACCGCTGGCCCGCAGCCGGCCGGACGGGCTGTCGGGCGGACAACGGCAGCGCGTCGCGCTCGCGCGCGCACTCGCGTGCCGGCCCGATCTGCTGTTGCTCGACGAGCCGTTCTCGTCGCTAGATCCGTCGCTGCGCGACGACTTGCGCCGCTATCTCGGCGAGGTGCTCCGCGAATGGCAGATACCCGTCGTGATGATCACGCACGATGTCGACGACGTGACGGCGCTGGCCGACGTCGCATTCGTGATCGACCAGGGCCGGGCCGTGCGCGAGGTCGACGTGCGGCGCGGGATTGCGACCGAGCTCGAGTGCGGGCGTCGGGAAGCGCTGCGGCCCACGCCGCGCGAGCAGCGCATCCGCGAATTGCTGCGCGTGCCCGCGGCCGACTGACGGAGGCCGACTGACGGAGGCCGTGCGCGGGAGACGGGCGCGACGATGCGACGCTGTTGGGCGGCGACATGAAGCTCGCGGGTCGCTTCGACGAGCGGTTTTTCGCGCTGCTCGAGGCGATCGACAACACGGGTTCGATCAACCGCGCCGCGCGCGTGGCCGGCTATAGCTACAAGGGTGCGTGGCTGCTGCAGGAGAGCGCCGCGAACCTGGCGAATCAACCGCTGTTCACGACTGAGACGGGCGGCAAGGGCGGGGGCGGTACGCGCCTCACGCAGGCCGCGCACGAACTGCTGTCCGCGTGGCGAGAGCTGCAGGCCCAGGCGCGACGGTTCCTGCGCGAACAGGAGGCATGGCTCGTTCGATTGCCGGCACTGTCCGGCCTTCTCAGGAGAATCGCAACTCCCCAAGCTTGATGTGCTTCATCTTGGCATCGAGTGGCGACTTATATCGATAGACCCAAGTTTCGCGCTTTGTCGTTACGACGATCCGAAGTCCAACGAAGCCGTCGATTGCCTCATCAGTCTCCGGAGACATCTTCCTTATCTCGCTTGCATCAAATTTCGATTTTTCCTCCCAAAAACCTATGCCAAAACCTACGCTGGGGTTCAGGCTTGGAAGGGAATTTCGGGTGCTTACCGACTATTGAAAGCAGCGTTACCAGTTCGCGTCACGCATCGGCCCACCGCCGCAGCAGATTGTGATAAATCCCGGTGAGCGCGATCACGCTGGCATCGCGCCCGCCTTTGTCCGCGGTCAATTGCTGAATCTGCGTGTCGAGCTGGAACAGCAGCGTGCGGTCCGCGTCGTCGCGCACCATGCCCTGAATCCAGAAAAACGACGCGATCCGCGCGCCGCGCGTCACGGGCGAGGCGTATTCGCGCTGTGGTCTATTAAGGCGGGCGAGTTGCTGCTCGAGTACAAAGGCGAAGTTATTGCGTGGCGAACTGCAGTCCGGGCACACCGTCGCAGTGGACTGGCCGAGCATACCTTCTACTTCGGGCTTTCCAATGGACGCGTCATCGACGGCGGCAGTGGCGGTAACAACGCCCGATGGTTCAATCACGCATGTGAACCAAATTACCATGCCGTCGAAGCAAACAATCGCATCTACATCGAAACGATCAAAAGCATCGCTCCAGGCGACGAACTCTAGATCGACTACTCGTTGGATCTCCCAGAACGGGCAACCAACCAACTACGCCGACAGTATGCCTGCCATTGCGGTGCCACGCGATGCCGTGGCACGATGATCGGACTCAGGTAAGCGGCCGCTAAGCTGGGTCAGTCTCCAGCGAGCTTTGACCAGCGCTTCATTGCCCGGCTGAAAGCCGAGGTATTTTTGTATCCCAGTCTTGCTGCAATTTCCTTGGTCGATTTATTCTCCGAAAGATACCGCGAGGCAATATCGCGTCGCACCAAATCATGCAAGGCACTAAAGGATGTACCCATCTCCTTTAATTTGCGCTGTAAGCTCCGCGGTGACATTCCGAGCTTTCCAGTGAGCTTGACGACATCCTGGCACATCGGATTGTCGTACATTATTCCAAGCAAGCGCCCGACAGGGTCAGCCGGAACCCAGTGCGATAATTCGAATTCACGTTTTTCACACGCCCTTTTTGATATCTCGAACTCGATAGAATGTGCAAGCGGTAGTCTTGTGTCTAGCAAATCAGCGTCGAATTCCAAGAAATTTTCCTTGGTGCCGAATATCACCTCGCAGTTAAATATATCGGAATATACGTTGGCATGAGTCGGCGGCGGAAAGGCGAGTCCCAGTCGTCTAAACGTTGGAACTCTACCTATGAGATCGATTATTTCACGTCTGACTGCGGCGAGGCACATATCTGTATTGAGAACCAGAAGATCTGCTCGGTAGGTGTACCCACCGACTGTAACGCGAGCAAGGTCGGCATTCACCCTTAGCGTAATCTGAAAATAGCTGATGGCCATCAGCGGATGCTCGTACGCAAGGCGCATCGCGTCGCCCAAGGTTGGGCTGACTAGCATCGCGTGCCCCCGGAGTCCATATGCCGTCACCGGAATTGAATTGCCAATATGAAGTCCGATAGCCGAATTCCCGGTTGCCTCAAGAGCATTGGCGAACAAGACCATTTCTTGAGCATGCGTTACCATCGCATTGGCTTTCTCAATTTCCTCCGGCGATATCCCTGTACCTCTCAATATCACTTCGGCAGAAACTCCCATTTCTTTCATCACATTGAGCGCAATGACGATGGTATGGAGGGGCGCGGGGCGCTGCGCAGCAGTGCGACTGAACACGTTGGCTACCGGCTTCATCCGAATCCTTGCTCTGGTTCAGTTTTTCAACGACTTAGTGAACACAACTTGGCATCCGTATTCATCCAGGCCCTCGCGTTTCCAGCCAAGCCGCTGGTAAAAGCCGTCCGCTCGCGAACCTGGGTCCGTGACCAGTTTGACCTGCTGTACGCCTTGACCTTCCAACCATTTGATCGCGTGCTCAAGTAACTCACGCCCAATGCCGTGCCCGTGGAAGGATGGCTTCACGAACAGTGCGCAAATAAACGGCATGTCGGTCACGACGGGCAAACAAACACCTACCGCCTCGCCCCGGTACTCACAGATCCAACCACCTCCTTGACGAATTTGCTCTATCAGAAGATCGCGATCAAGTAGGTGGATCTGGTGCGGGTGAATCCGATTCTCTTTCACGGAGAAGCGGATGTCGTAAAACGCCCCGATGTCGGTCACCCTCATCGGGCGGTATTCTAGTCTGTCGGCCATTGTCATATTGGCTAGCCACTCTGATTTTACATTGTGAAATACGTCGGCGCGCAACATTACAATGTCGGCGTCGGCATCACTATTGTTGCACATTTGCCGCCACGTCCTCGTGGTTGCCTTTCAGGGCGCTGGGTCCGTTGGCATTATGATGAACGTAGGTGGCGGAGTGCGCTGAAGGTACGAATGGCATGCAGTCATTGTAACGGCATGCTTGCAAGCGAGACACAACATTCAAACTGTTAATAAACGAATCAACATAGAGCGACTCCTAAGCTTTATGATGATAATCGGCATCCGTTCGTTTCGTCATGTGAAATGATGATGGTGTTCGATGCGAGCACATAACCCTGTAACAAACTTGGCGCTTTGAGATAACAGATTGGCGCGTTCAGCACGCATGCGATCTATAAATATGGTGGACAATTTGTTACGCTTTATCTCCGGTAAGCTGATCGATTCGAGGTAATTGGTGAATTTTCGAATCCCTACTCTAGAGAAGTTTAAATCATGGCGAGCGGTTTACGAGCCGACCTCGCTTGTTATGATTTTGGGCGTAATACTACCCCTCGCGGTTCTCGCAGTCATATCGTTGAGCGCACCGCTCGAGTTCGGCGGAGTTTCGTGGGGGGATTTCACGATTCGTGCCTATGAGCGCGTAGTGTTTGATCGTGACTGGGACGGCTCGCTGGTACTTCAACAAGGCTACGTGAGCATCTTCCTGCGGTCTGCGACCATGGCGTTACTGGCGACTTCCGGGTGCGTGCTCCTTGGATTTCCAACCGCTCTATTTATCGCAACCCGTGCACCGATTTGGAGGGCCGTCCTGTTGGTGCTCGTGACCATACCATTCTGGACATGTGTCGTGGTGCAAATGTGCGGTTGGATTATCGTCATGGCGGACAATGGATTACTTAACCGTGTCCTTGCCGTGTTAGGCCTCCTTCGAGGTCCACTAGGACTACTTTACACCGACATCGCGACTCTGGTCGGTCTCGTCTATGCATTCACTCCTTTTATGGTTTTGCCGATTTTTGCGGCCCTCGACAAATTTGACTGGCGATTGGTCGAGGCGGCTTACGATCTTGGTGCCAATAAGGGAGGGGCGCTTCTGCAAGTGATCGTCCCAGGCTGTCGTCCCGGCATCATGGCTGGCATCGGGCTCGTCTTCGTGCCAGCACTAGGTTCGTACGCGATTCCTAGCTTGCTTGGCGGCAATCACGCATTCATGGTCGGGAACCTGATCGATTTCCAATTCGCGGGTGGCCGCGATTGGCCGTTGGGCGCAGCTATGTCGTTTGTCCTCCTCGCTGTCGTTCTTCTGGCCATGCTCACGCTGCGGCTGACATCCACCCTCCAGCGACGGAAACTTGCCCATGACCTCGCGTGAACTGCGCCACTTTCCGATGACGGCAAGACTCGCGATTGCTGTCCTCTTGTTTCTCTATCTGCCGCTGGCGGTTGTCGCATGGATGAGTTTCAATCGGGGGCCGTCGGCCCTTGTGTGGGAAGGTTGGAGTATCCAGGGATACCTCGAAGCATGGTCTGATCCGACGCTCATCCGTGCAACGCAAAACTCCCTGATCTTAGCTGTATCGTCTATGGTTATTTCGACCGCGCTCGCAACGAGTGCGGCGGTTGCTGCATGGTCACGGCAGGAGGCGTACAACTTCGATCTCCGCGGATCTGTAATTGCTTTGCCGCTCGTCATACCGGAGGTTGTTCTCGCGATCGCTACCGTGATGGTGTTCTCGATGTTTGCATTCGAAATCGGGTTCGTTGCCGTCCTGTTTGCGCATGTGGTGTTTTGTGTCCCACTCGCATATCTTCCGATCAACGCGCGTCTGAAGACAATCGATCGAACATTGCTTGAGGCAGCAGCCGACTTGTCGGCCCCGCCATGGGCGGCATTCCGTCAAATAACGGTTCCTTTGGCATTGCCCGGTATCGCCGCCGGTGCGCTGCTTGCCTTTGTCGCGTCCATGAACGACTACGTCACCAGCTACTTCTTGGCTGGTGCCGGCATGACCACCTTGCCCGTGTACATCTTCAGCGCATTGAAGATTGGAATTACGCCAAAGGTGAGTGCGATCTCGACAGCCGTCATTGGGCTATCGTCGATTCAACTACTGACGGTCTGGGTTCTCGGCAGGGAGGGGGCAGGGCAGACTGCCACGCTGGGGCAATCCGAGTCGTATCACACGAACATTCAAACGATAGGAACCGTATGAAAAAAGTAGTCGGAGCAATGCTGTTGCTTGCTGTTGGTCATGCCGTCTCAGCCGAGCTCCACATCGGAAGCTGGCCGGACTACCTGCCCGATACGCTGATCAAGAAGTTCCAGGCGGAAACCGGCATCAAGACGACGCTCGACACCTACGCGAGCGATGCAGCCCTGACTCAAAAGCTGCAGTCGGGCGGAGGCGGCTACGACGTAGTGATCGCAGGGGACTATTACGTTCCGGTGCTTGTGAAGTCCGGACTCCTGCAAAAGCTTGACAAGAGCAAGCTGCCGAATATCGCCAACATCAAACCCGAGTATCGCCATCCGTCATTCGATCCGAAACGGGACTACGCAATGCCATACACCGTCGTGCTGACTGGCTTCGCGTACGATAGCGCGCGCGTTCCCGGTGGGAAACTCGACGAGAGTTGGAAGTCGTTCTTCGATCCGCCGGCGGAGTTGCGCGGACAGATCGGCGACCTGGACGTCGAAGAGGAACTGTATATGGCCGCGAGTTGGTATCTGGGACAGGATGAATGCACAGAAAATCCCGCTGATGCGAAGCGGGTGCTCGACGTTCTGCAAAAACAGAAACCGTTCGTGAAGACGTACAGCAATGACGGGACCATAGATCGTCTCGCATCCAAGCAGATCGCAGTGCAGCATATCTGGAGCGGCGCCGCTGCGCGTGCGCAGGACCGCCTTCCCAGCATCACGTTTGTATACCCGAAGGAGGGCGTCCGTCTGTTCATGGATAGCTTGCTTATCCCGGTAAAGGCACGAAACAGCGACTCGGCATATCAATTCGTCAACTGGATGATGCGCCCAGAGAACATTGCACAGGTTACAAATGCCGTTCGCTACAACAACGAGATCATCGGCTCCGAGCGGTATATCGATGCCGCACTATTGAAGAACCCGGCGATCAAAACCCCGGAGCAATACAAGGTAAGGCTCCGCCCTTACAAAATATGTTCGCCGGGTGCGATTCAGTTACGAAACAAAGTCTGGCTAAAGTTGAAGGGAAATCGCTGATACACCATAGGCCCAACGAGCTCCAAACCGGCGAATAATCGAAGGAAAGAAAAATACAAGCTTAAGACGGCATGCCTGGATGTTCTGGAAAGGGCCGTCGATCCTGGCGTACTGAAATGATGCGGCCGTGGGCAATGCTGCGAACATTACCCACGACCTGACCTAGGTGTACACACTGAGAGACCACCATGGCTGAATCTATTCTACGGGAACATCGGGACACTTGTCGTTTCGATATCTCAACGCTTCCTTTCGTGACGACGCACGCAAGGCCGCACACCATGAATCGCCAGCGCCCGTGCTCGTCGCGCACGAACATTAGGCCTCCATTAGAAAACCAAAAGACCTCAGGCAGTCGGATGTTCGGGCGCCGTTTAACGCCCCACAGTGGCCGACCTTCGATCGGCAATTCGACCGTTTCTTCGAACACCGCTCGCTGGAATTCAATCCGATACGTGAGCGACACCTGATGGTTAAAACCGCTTAGGCCACCGCCTGCTGCCCTCCGATCTGCCTCGGAGCAGGCGGTTTTTGCGATCGTCGATATCGACGATCGCCTTTTTATTCTCATCGTGTCGTCGAATGCATGGCGTGACCTGAGACGTTTCTTGTAGCCATTTGGCAAGTGAGTTCTCTTTTATCCTAGAGGCAAGGAGAACTCGATGAAGAAGCGATTTACCGACGAGCAGATCATCCGGATCTTGCGCGAGGCCGAGAGCCGGGACGAGCCGGTGAAGGATCTGTGCAAGCGCCACAACATCTCGGAACAAACGTTCTATCGTTGGCGCAACAAGTTCGGCGGCATGGATGTGGCCGACGCCCGCCGGCTCAAGGATCTGGAATCGGAGAACGAGCGGCTCAAGCGCCTGATCGCTGAGCAATTGCTGGTCATCGACGGCCTGAAGGAATTCAGCCGAAAAAAATGAGTACCCCAACGGGCCGGCGCGAAGCGCTGGAAGTCCTGACTCGGCGGGGGCTATCACAACGCAAGGCATGTTGCTATCTGGGGCTGAGTCGCCGGGTGGCCACCTATACGCTCAAGCAACCGGAGAAGGACCGGAACCTGGGCGAGCGACTGATTGCGGCTGCTCAGGAAGTGCCGCGCTTCGGCTACCGGCGGATGTCGGCTTGGCTGGCGCTGGGCGAATCGCGTGTGCGGCGAATGTGGCGAGCCTTGCAGCTCAACATTCCGCGGCGGCGGCCTCGCCGTCGTCGTTGCGGCAACGACATTCGCCTGCCCGGTGCGACACAACCGAATTCGGTATGGAGCTACGACTTCGTGCACGACCAGTTGGTCGACGGGCGGGCGTTGAAGATGCTTTGCGTGATCGATGAATACACTCGCGAATGCCTGGCGATCGAAGT
Source organism: Burkholderia sp. MSMB1498 (assembly GCF_001526245.1). Lineage (NCBI taxonomy): Bacteria > Pseudomonadati > Pseudomonadota > Betaproteobacteria > Burkholderiales > Burkholderiaceae > Burkholderia > Burkholderia sp. MSMB1498. The sequence goes on along the minus strand of NZ_LOYJ01000043.1, from coordinate 203 downwards.
CGGTGCCAGCTTGCGGTCGCAGGATGTGATCTTGACGCTGTCGCGACTGATGCGGCTGTACGGCAAGCCTGCATTCGTTCGGTCTGACAACGGCGCTGAATTTACTGCTGCCAAGGTCATGCGCTGGGTAAGCGCCTCGCGAAGGCCGTCCGCAATCCGGCGCGCACGTGAGGCATGATTGGTTATCGAGCGCTCGTGTTGGC
>NZ_LOYJ01000042.1:0-3922 GCF_001526245.1 Burkholderia sp. MSMB1498 | reverse complement strand
GCCAGTCGTCGATAAAGTACGGCTGATAGCTGCGCACCGGCTGCCCCTTGTTGTCGTATTCGACCTTGCCGGACACCGCCCAACGCGTCGCCGTCTCTTGACTCATCGGCTTGCCGGCCTCGTCTACGACGATTTCACCTCGCGCATCGCGTTGCCAGGCGGTGCCGCCTGGCACTTTTTGCGCGCTCTGTAATGCCCGGCCAAGACCATCGACGCAACCCACGCTGACTCGCACCTGTTGCGCCGAGTCGGATGGGTAACGATGACAGGCTCCGCCATCATTATTAAGGCAATGCTGAACAAGCGGCTGCATTCATGATGTCATCAAGAGTTCGAAGCAAGCTGATCATGAACGCAGGTTCCTTGCTGGTTTTCGGTCATCCTAGGGGCCGTTCGAGGGCCCGTGGTCCTCACTGGCGGGCCCCAGGTTCGGTTTTCGCCCATTATGGGCGCACCTGCGCCATCAATCGCGTGCGGCGCAGGTAGACATTGGCCAGCGCCACCGCGACGAAGGCGCGGTTCGCATTCTTCCCGAGCCCGCGATAGCGCACCTTCGCGAAACCCCACAGTCGCTTCACCACGGCGAATACATGTTCGACGCGGGCCCGAATTTTCGACTTGTTTCGGTTCTTGCGGCGCGCCACCTCGTCGATCGCGCCGTTGCGGCATGTGCGCTGATTCGTGAAGTCGCGCGCCTTGGGCGCCTTGCCATGAATCAGTGCCTTCTGGCTCGCGTAGGCGCTGTCGCCGTAGACGCGCTGCTCCTGCCCATGCAGCAGTTGCGGCAACGCATGCTTATAGTGAACGTTGGCCGTCTGTCGTCACCACCGCGCTGTGGGCCAGGCCGCTCTGACTGTCGACCCCGATGTGCAGCTTCATGCCAAAGTGCCAATTGCCGTTCTTCTTCGTCTGGCGCATCTCGGGGTCGCGGGCCTTCTGTCCGTTCTTCGTCGAACCGGGTGCGCCAATTAACGTGGCATCCACGATCGTGCCGCTGGCAAGCTTCATCCCGCTGGCCTGGAGAACCCGACCCACTTCCGCGAAGATCTGTTCGCCCAGCTTGTGCTTCTCGAGCAGATGCCGGAACTTGAGCATCGTCGTCGCATCCGGCACGGCCTCGCAGCCCAGATCGATGCCCACGAAGTGGCGCAGGCTCGTGCTGTCGTACAGCGCCGCCTCGCAGGCGAGGTCCGCCAGGTTGAACCAGTGCTGGACGAAGTGAATTCGCAGCGTACGTTCCAGGCCAATCGGCGGGCGCCCGTTGCCGCGTCTCGGGTAATAGGCTCGACCGGCACGCACAACGCCGCCCAAGGCACGATCCGGTTCATCGTGTCGAGAAACTCGTCGCGTCGCGTGCGTTTGCGCTTCGTCTCGAAGCCCGCTCCCTGATCGACTGCCATCGCCAGCGTCTGCTGCTTCATCGTCTTTCGCCTTTCTCCGGTCATGTCCAACGATCTATAACGGCTGGACCACGGCGATGGTGGACTTGTTCAGCATTGCCTTAAGCTACATTTACCCTCCTATTGCCAGAATGGGTCACCCTCCCAACAACCTGAGCAGGAATTTCAGTCATGATTTTCCTCGATGAAAACCACGATTCTTTGACGCGAAGGTTCTTCACGTATGCAGGGGCTTCCTGTCCCTGATAATGTAAATTCCAGCTTCCACCCTCTTTCGATTCATACCTGAGAAAAGCAAATCCGTGAACATTTTCAATGTTGCTCTCGCCTATTCTATGAAATCCATAATCCGGATACTCCATGGCCGCCACCATCCCACGGCCATGTTCAATACCCACCCTATTGTATTGCTCCTCTTCCTTGCCGCCTTCCACGTGATAGACTCGCAACGTCTCTTCGCTCATCATGTCTACCACGAATGAGCAACCGCTAAAAGCAGGGGTAAAGACATGAATTGGGTCGGTTGTGATATCTGGATGGACCGGAATGTCATAGTATTTTCCTTGCGGCACCCAATAAGCCTTCACGGTCGATCCCGTTGTTACCTCGGCTCCGAATAGTTCCACATGCGGCGCAATCGCCATATAATTTTCTTGGCCGCCGGGATTCACTCCGAGGAATGAAAACCTTGCGATGCCACCGTGCTGTAGCACATCTCCAGGCAGACGCAGTTGTTGTCCGGGGGCTGCGTTAAGGAGATCCGACACAATAGGCAATAGTTTTCGCCCGCCTGCCACCGCTGACATTGGCCAGATCTTATACTGCTCGGGCAAAGTGAGTTCGACGGTTTGTGTTCTGCCCGATAAGTCAGGTTGGACGCTTGAAAGGATGGATCCTGGTATTTCCTTCTGTTTACCTGCTCGCAGTTTAAAGCCTGCAATTGGATCCAGTCCAGTAGGATCGTAATAATTAATCGGACAGTTACGCGCCATCCTGTACAGGTTGAGTCCATCGATGGTGAAGGCGGGATCGGCGCTGGCCCAGCGTCCGAGCCACGGCATGTAGTAGCGGTACCCGTAGTAGTACAGCCCGGTCGCATCACGCTCCTTGCCCGAGTAGCGGATGAACTTGTACTTCACCTCATACTCGTTACCGCCCCACACTGCAGTGCCGCCATATGGGTAGTACTCCTCCTGCGTAATGATCCGCCCATCGCCATCGAGCTCCAGGATCGCCGAAGCGATCTGATCGCGCACGCTCCAGCGGTACTGGTCGTTCGGAATCTGCTCCGGCCGCCCCGCTGTCCAGTGCAGTACCCGCATCGACCCGTCCGGCACCATCACCACATCCAGAGCCTCTTCCGTCTTCCCATCGGCCTCCGTCGTGCGCAGCTCCAGTCCCGGCAGGTAGATCACCTGTTGCGTGCGCCAGGTGCTCGCAGTCCTTGCGCGCGTCTGTTTCCACACTCGCATCCCGCTGCCGTCGTAGCCGTAGGTTTCCCGGTCATTATCGCTGTCACCGCCGCGGTCAATGAGCGTTACCTTCTCCAGTTGGTTGCGCACGTTCCACACCTGCGCCTGCCCCGGCTTCAGCGCCAGCCTGTTGCCACAGGCGTCGAAGTAACTCCCGTTGTCGATGTCTCCCGGCCGCAGGCTCTCCTCATCGGCCTGCGCAACCCCGTGATTGCTGCGGTCCGACACCACGATGTCGTTGCGCCACGCGCTGCCGCCTTGGTGCTCGATGCGCGTCAGGTTGCCACCGCGGTCATAGGTATAGCGGCGCATGTAGTTGACCAGGTTGGCCGAATCGCTCCCCGGCGGTGAAGCCGGACCCTGGCCGCCCGCCGTCGCGTTCTCCCGTCCGGTGGCTTCCAGCAGTTGGTACAGCGCGTCATGGCGGTAGGTGGCCTGCGCCGCCACCCGCTGGTTGCGGAAGTAACGGACTTCCTGCGCGGCGTCGCTAATACCCAGAATGTTGCCCACCGGGTCATACGCGTATCCCAGCGCCTGCACCAGCGTGCCGTCAGCCCGGTGCGTGCGCCGGTGCACCAGCCGCCGGGTCTCGGCCTCGTACTCACAGGTTGTGGCCACTCCGTTGCCAGCCGTCTGCGCAAGTAGCTCGCCGGCCGCGGTATAGCGAATACCGCTCACCAGCACCTGCTCGTGCACAGCACCGGCCAGCTTCAGCCAGCCTACCTGCAGTTGGCCCGCGACGTCCATGCTCCAGCGCCGCCGGTGGCCCTTCGCATCGGTCTGCGCGATGACACTACCTAGCGCGTCGTAGTCCCACCCGGTCGTCCACGCCTGCGTCGACAGCTGCGTGTCCCAGCCTGCCTCATCGTCACCCGGCCAGCAGGCTAACGCCACCAGCTCGGCCAGCAGGCGCCGCGTCTCGTCCTGTGGCTGACCACCCAGCGTGTAGCCCAACGTGCGCACCTGCCCGGCCGTATCGTAGCGACGCACACATTGCCCGCGCAGGTTGTGCGCCTGCGCGTCGGCTTCCCGCTCGCCGTACACCCATAC
>NZ_LOYJ01000041.1:0-1407 GCF_001526245.1 Burkholderia sp. MSMB1498 | reverse complement strand
CGCCCTGCTCGCGACGGGCTGCACGCTCGCGCCGCGCTACGAGCGTCCGGCCGCGCCCGTGTCGGGCGCGTTCCCGACCGACGGCGTCTACGCCGCGCAGCCGGGCGCCGCGTCCGGCGCGCGCAGCGCGAACGGCCAGTCGGCCGTCGACATCGGCTGGCGCGAGTTCTTCGTCGATCCGCGCCTGCAGCGGCTCGTCGAGATCGCGCTGAGGAACAACCGCGATCTGCGCGTATCGGTGCTGAACGTCGAGGCCTCGCGCGCGCAGTATCAGATCACGCGCGCCGGCCTGTTCCCGACGCTCGACGGCACCGGCACGGGCTCGATCCAGCGCTATCCCGCCGGCGTGTCGACGACGCGCCAGCCGCTCATCTCGCGCGCCTACAACGTCGGCGTGTCCGCGTCGTGGGAGCTCGACCTGTTCGGCCGCGTGCAGAGCCTGAAGGACCAGGCGCTCGCGCAATATTTCGCGACCGCGCAGGCGCGCAAGGCCGCGGAGATCTCGCTCGTCGCGAGCGTCGCCGATCAGTACCTCTCGCTCCTGTCGACCGACGACCTGCTGCAGGTCACGGAGAACACGCTGAAGACGGCGCGCGCGTCGTACGACCTCACGAAGCTGCAGTTCGACAACGGCACCGGCTCGGAGCTCGATCTGCGGCAGGCGCAGACGGTCGTCGAGACGGCGCTCGCGAACCAGCAGGCGCAGGCGCGCGCGCGTGCGCAGGCGGTCAACGCGCTCGTGCTGCTGATCGGCGAGCCGCTGCCCGACGATCTGCCGGCCGGCCTGCCGCTCAACGCGCAGAACCTGCTGACCGACGTGCCGGCCGGGCTGCCGTCCGATCTGCTGACGCGGCGCCCCGACATCATGCAGGCCGAGGAGGCGCTGCGCGCGGCGAACGCGAACATCGGCGCGGCGCGCGCGGCGTTCTTCCCGAAGATCTCGCTGACGGCGGCGTTCGGCACCGCGAGCCCGACGCTCGGCGGCCTATTCAAGGCCGGCACGGCGGCGTGGTCGTTCGCGCCGAGCATCGCGTTGCCGATCTTCGAGGGCGGGCAGAACATCGCGAACCTCGATCTCGCGCACGTGCAGAAGCGCATCGAGATCGCGAACTACGAGAAGGCGATCCAGAGCGCGTTCCGCGAGGTGTCGGACGGGCTCGCCGCGCGCGGCACGTACGATCAGCAGATCGCGGCGCTCGAGCGCAACGAGCACGCGCAGCAGCGCCGCTACGATCTGTCGGACCTGCGCTACAAGAACGGCGTCGACAGCTATCTGTCGGTGTTGACCGCGCAGACCGATCTGTACACGGCGCAGCAGCAGTTGATCAGCGCGCGGCTCGCGCGCTGGACGAACCTCGTCGATCTGTACCGCGCGCTGGGCGGCGGCTGGATCGAGCGCGCGGGCGA